>DATKTE010000212.1:0-2590 GCA_035531295.1 Alphaproteobacteria bacterium | reverse complement strand
AGTGTTCCTGACTTGATGCTTTCCTACCCGCAAATCGACATGGTTATTCGCGGTGAAGGAGAGCTCACTATGAGGGAACTTGTGGAGAAGGGCAATCCTGAGAATGTTCTCGGCGTCTCTCACAAGAAGAACGGAATAGTAATCCACAATGAAGATAGACCAAGAATTGAAAACCTGGATATTCTTCCCTTTCCTGCACGGCGTTTGAGACAATACTTGTACAAGAGTCAAAATCGCTCAACGGATTGCGACGTGATAGTTATGTCTAGGGGCTGCAATGGATTTTGCAGCTTTTGCTGTGAACCTAGTATGAACCATGGCTGCTTGAGATGTCGATCACCAGAAAATGTTATGAAGGAGATTCTGGAGATGGCGGAATACCACCAAAGAAAACCGCTAAGCGTCATCTTCGCCGATCCCAACTTTATGGGTAACCCAAATGGGGTCGACCGCCTTTGCGATTTGTTGATGGAACACGATCTGAGCATAGAATTCTGTGCCCTAGTTAGAGCGGACGCGATGGCAAAATATCCCGAGATCGTGAAGAAGATGTGCAGAGCAGGTATCCTCAAATTTGAGATGGGTATAGAAAGCCCAAACTCCAAGGATTTGAAATCAACCAAAAAGGGCATCACCAATAGGGTTCACAGGAAAGCCGTTCGGAATATACGTGAAAACGGCGGCAGAGCAGGTGGCACATTCGTCATAGGTCTCCCAGATCAAACGACAGAGGAAATCAAAGCTTTTCCAACATACGCAAAAGAGATTGGTTTAACGGCTGCTGCTTTCGGCATTGCAACGCCTTTTCCCGGGACAGAATTCTACAAGGAACTCGATAAACAAGGATTGATCTTCGAGACAAACTGGGACAATTTTGACGAGATGCACTCCGTCTATAGAACTAAGCATCTATCAAAAGAGATGATTGAAGAGATGGCAACATATTGCATGGCAAAGTTCTGGAATCTGGACACGTTCATTGATCAGGAGATGGTCTCCCAGAAAATAACCATGAGAAAAAAGACGATAGTAGATTTCACTCGTGAAAGAACACTGAATCTAAGTTTCATGGCAAATAACGGAAATGAATTACAGAAGGACAACTTTGGTCAGCACATAAAGACGTTTCTCGAGGCTTACGTAGACCCTCGCGTGGAAACGTATACTAGAACGGTGGGGGCCCATGAAGTTTTAGAGATGACGAGGCTCCTCCGATTACTTGGCTCTCAAATGATTCAATGCACATTAAGCCTCGACGACGTTACTGTTAGTTTTGTGTTCAAGACAACTAGCAAGACTGTTGAGTACATACGAGTTATTCGCGGAAGACAGGATGGTTCGACAATAAACCTCGATGTGGATCTGAAGTGCATAGCCGAACCAAGCTATTCGAATCTGCAAAAGATACCTGCTGTTCTATTCTCACATAATTTGAGCATCAAGAAGCTATGGAACACTTTCAAGCTTTTTGTCGCAATAGGAACAGAGGCCCTGACATCGAATCCACAAACACCGCGTCCTCAAAACTGAATGTAGAAATCTCATATTATTTTGGTTGTCTCGTTCTCCGAAGAAGATTTTAGATACCCCGCTGATTTTTTGGTCGGTTCAAATCCCGTTCCTCATATGCACTGAAATTTAGGTCCGGACTACAGAAAGAAAAAGAGGGAATTGTATTCTTTAACACATGTAGAAGTAGCTCAGGAGAGATTCGAACCCTCGCCAAGCATACCGTGAACATGTTTTTACAGGTAACTTTTGGTGGGGGTCCCAACACCCACACTTTTGTGCGCCTTTTGTTGTATTAATCCGAGCGTGCAGGAGACTTAGGTTACCTCCCCAGACCCACCCAGAGTCATCTTTTAGATCGTTAATGAAAAAAATTCCGACCTAGCAAAAAATAATAAGGGACAAATTGGAATGCGCGCTTATTTGATCCACAGCTTGAATATGTTTTTCCCTGAAAGGTCAAAACGGTCTTCGCCGACTTTAGGAACATATTCTCCGATGCTCGTTATGGTTTTGTCGTCTGTAACGAGGAAACATTTTGCTTCAAGTATAGGTCTGCCAGACCCCTCCTGAACAAAAGCAACGTACCAACCATTCGAAGCTTGTTTTGTTTGGATTGATTGTGGAGGCAGATTGTCATTTGGGTAGTTTTTGAATTCAGGGTAAGCAGTCTTCAATAAAGAAATCGCCTCAGATTCAGTTAAGCAATTCTTGTTGTTGTCAACTGAATAAAAGATAGGAACAGCCACAAGCATAACGACTACGAATACTATGATGCAAATATATTGGTTTTTATTCATTTTATTAACCTATGATAAATGAAGACAATAAGCCTTCTGACTAACAACTGGCGGACTCACAATTGCGCGCGTTTTCTACACATGTTTAGGTTTGGGGGATAAATTTTAACTCATAACCCTAGAAAATGGGGATTTGTGGGTGTGTTTTTAGTTTCATTTTGCTCTCTGCTGCAGCTGGAACTGCGGATACAAAGACTTGGACATACAAAAGTGGTTGCGCACGCATAAAGAGAATTTATTCTTCTCTTAAGTAGATTCTATTTTTTTGTTTCTTTCGATGG
>DATKTE010000211.1:0-2768 GCA_035531295.1 Alphaproteobacteria bacterium | reverse complement strand
TTAATAGTAGCATTATCAGATAATTGAGGATAAGGTCAAATCATTATTAACCCTAAAAACAGGAGGCAGACCATGAAAGCATCAGAGGCAAGCAAATCTTTCTTTGGTTACCTCAGGATGAATTCCAAAAAAAAATCCCATCAGGAACTATGAATGCCTCATTTCCAGGTTTTGTGAACAGTTCGGTGACAGAGAATTAGAAGCCATAACTCCAGAGGCCATCCTGCCATTTCTTGCAGACTTGACTGAGAGCAACAAGCAATCAACCAAAAGACTCCGGTTTTTCCGTTAAAAGATATTGAAATATTTAGCAAAAATTTTATAGAAATAAGAAAAATAAATAAAAATAAATAAAAGCTTGACATATTTTTTTTATTTATGCAAAATAACCTAAAATATTAAAAAAATGCAGGTTTTGTTAATCATTTCTAAAAAAAATGAGAGATGCTTGTCTATAAACTTCTAAAACCACCCTTCCATTTAGTCGGTTTAGCAGGGTTCAGGAGAAAGCCTGGGAAGAGATAGACAAAATCAATATTGAAATTTGAGTGCCGCCCAGCTTCAACACATACTTATAAACCATGCGATGGCTAAAGCCTCCAAAGGTTATATCTTAAAAGAGGGAGTATTAGGTGGCATTTAAAAGGCTTCTCGGGTGTACGTGAATCTTTACGGCACCTCGGGAAGCCATTACAAATAGATCTGTTGGCCTATTAAGCATCAACCTGACCTGATAGTCCAAATTTAAATTTTAATTATCAACATGATTTTATTATTAAAGCAGGGGTTTTGAATTACCTTCTTCTTTCCTGCCCAGGCCACACTTTTCAAAAGATGAAGACTACACAGGAGAATCTATTTTGGCACAGATTATGACAACTAAAGAAATTGCTAAGTACTTAAAATTGCATCAAATAACAATATGCAAATTATCCAAGGAAGGTAAAATCCCTGCAATTCAAATTGGTAGGGTCTGGCGATTTGACAAAGAGGTCATTGATGCGTGGATCGCCAGAGGCTAAAGGGAATAACGCAAGACTGTCTTCATTAGGAGGATCAGAATGGAAAGTGTTTTTGTTCACAATACGGTCAGAAAAATAAGGGAGAAACTCCTCATGAGTAGGGCGGAGCTTGCCAGGAACGCGGGTATTTCCCCATTGACTGTTGATAGGATTGAGAAAGGTATGAGTTGTCGAATTGAGACCAAAAGAAAGATTATATTGGCCTTTGGATATGACCTCTCTGACAAGGGCCTGATTTTCAAAAATGCTTAATGATCTTGCCGGATAGAATGATCGACTCCTTTTACCCCTATACTTTTCACTTTAAACTCGAACCAATTCAGACAGTACACTCTCAAGACCTCAGATTATAAATAAGCTCACGAGGGCAGGACTGATATACTAATATACACCATTTGCGAGTCTCTCTCCATGATGTTATGGGCATCATTCATGGGTAAAAACCAAAACATTTCTAACACATATAAAACAGAAAAAGGAGCAATAATGAACGAAGGGACACGGAATCAATTAGAGGTAAAACTTAAGAAGATGCTGAATCACCTTGATCAAGCCAAAGCTAAACAAAAGCAACCAATACCTCAACCAGGTAACGGCAATATTATTCGCCGTAGGGAAGGTGAAAAAGAGAAGCGTTTTTCCATCTGCATAGAACCCAGATTGTGTGCCGCGGCGGCGGGATAACGAGGCGTAGAAAACCATTGAGAAACGGAAGAACACTAAAGGTTAATATGGCTCGCCCCCGCACCGAAAATCGCGGTGGTAGAGGAGGATTTGGTGGCGGCAGAAGAGGTGGAAGACAGGGTGGGATGAATCATTAAGACCACCGATATCAACTGGCTGATCGAAACGTTGGGCATTAAAGCGGTCTCCGGGGGAAAATGACGATGGTGATTGTGAGGAGAGTCTCCGGGTCGAATATTTCATGAAATGACAGGCGAGAACCCACCGGAAAAGAAATATCGTGGAAATGAACTTCATATGGGAAAAACGGTCAGGTACTGGCAGGGGCCGATGACCTCATCCAACTCATTGGTTGCAAGGTCATCGTAGGCAAAAATATCACAACATAATTCAAGGAGGTATTATCAATGAAACCAGAAACTGAAGGGAAAATTAAGTATGGAATTTGGGGTGTTATTGTTGGGGCAGTCATCGCAATGATCATCGGTTTTGCGTGGGGAGGCTGGACAACCTCCGGCACGACCAAAACGATGACCGAAGAAGCAGTTTTGGCGAGTCAGGCGGCGATCTGCGTCGCCCAATTTATGAAGGACCCGAACCATGAAGAGAAACTCAAAGAATTAGGGGAATTAGATTCATGGAAGAGAGCTGAATTCATCGAAAAGGGTGGCTGGGATAAAATGCCCGGGCAAAAGAAGGGTGACTATGCTGTGAGCCGAGCATGCGCCGATGGACTTGAACTTCTTATCAAAAAATGAGTTTGGCTGTCAAAGGTGACTCATAGGTTGTTTTATATGGGTCACCTTTTTCAATAAATGGGTACGGTGTTAATGCCAGTACGTCGCAGCGACGAGACAAGGAGCAACACAGCGACCTATGAGCGCGCTCGTCAGTCTATGTTCCTCCCGGAAAGTTTTGCTTCCGGTAAAACCTACAGTGAAGAGAAAGCCGGCCAAATTGATGAAGAAATCTCCCAGGTGATGGAGACGGCCCATCAAAGGGTGCGAGGGATCCTGTCCGCTCACCGGAATGTTTTTGATGACTTGGCCCGCCTCTTTTCGC
>DATKTE010000210.1:0-4604 GCA_035531295.1 Alphaproteobacteria bacterium | reverse complement strand
CTCGATTGCGCGTCAGTCAGATAGCGTTCTTTTCACTCAAGCTGGCCCAGAGATTGGAGTCGCTTCTACGAAGTCATTCACAGCACAGCTTGTTGTCCTTGCCTTCCTTGTTCTTGAAGCTGCCCGTAAGCGTGGCATTTTAACACAGACCGCTTTTGAAGAAATGGCTCTTGGTTTACGATTCCTTCCCGCACTTTGCGAAAAAGTTCTTACCCAAGAAGAGCAGATAAGGACATTTGCGAAAGTTCTCTCATCAACGAGAGATGTCCTCTTTTTAGGGCGTGGCACCAATTTCCCTCTGGCTTTAGAAGGAGCTCTCAAATTGAAGGAAATTAGCTATATTCATGCCGAAGCTTATGCAGCTGGAGAGATGAAACATGGACCTATTGCCCTCATTGATAAGGATGTCCCTGTCGTAATCATAGCCCCCTATGATGAGCTGTTTGAAAAAACAGCATCCAACCTTCAAGAGGTGGTTGCCCGTGGAGCTCCCATCATCGTCCTCACCGATCATAAAGGTGCTCAGTGCTTAGGTTCTATCACACGGAATATTTTAGTTCTACCTCTTACGACAACCTTAACAGCACCGATTACATATACCATTGCTCTCCAGCTTTTGGCCTACCACACTGCTGTTTTTAAGGGAACCGATGTTGATCAACCCCGAAATTTGGCAAAGTCGGTAACGGTTGAATAGGTAATTCTACTGCTCAGAAATTTACGTAATAATTAAATCTGGAATTTTCTAGTAAAAGTCAATACGCATGGAAAATTTGTAAGGGGCCTGTCAATAACAAACAAACGATTGTAGATAGGGGGAAATGAGTGTAAAATCCAAAATAAAACAATAAAATAAAAAACATGCCCCTTTTTGAAATCTATAAGCGAGTTATTTTCCCAACGGGAAGAATGAAATTTCTGCTCGGTTTTTTGATCGTCTTCTTACTTATTCTAGGGTACCTTATCGTTCAACTTACAGGCGGCACAGAATATGCTTACCTGCATATTCTCTATATTCCTGTTATTTTGTCTGGTTTCGTCTTCTCCTTACCGGGAGGGGTTGCAGCTGGACTTATTGCTGGTTTATTAATGAGTCCTTTTATGCCATCTGAATACGCCTACGAACACACTCAACCTTTTTCCTCATGGGCTTTACGGATGTTCATTTATACCCTTGTTGGTGTCATATCAGGCGTGGGGGCCTCTATTTTCAAAGCCTACATAAAAGAACTTGAATTGAAGCAAATCACCGATGCCCTCACAGGGCTGCCAAACCATCAAGGGCTTGCCAAAATTTTTTCAGAAACCGCTCAAACCACAGATAACACCTTCACAATTGTTGTGGTTGAGCTGAATCAAATACAAAAAATTAGTGCTGCAGTGGGAGAAGAAGGAACGAGTCATCTCACAAAACAAGTTGCAGAAAGCTTAAGGCAAGCTGTTGGGAACAATGGCATTTTAGGTAGACTCCAAGCCCATAGCTTTGCTATCCTGATTCCCGATCAAGAAAAAGCCCAAGAAGTTCTGAGAAAGTTCAATTCTCTTTCCGAAATTACCTATCTTGTTAATAATATTCCACTTTTTGTCGAGATGCGGTTTGGAATTTCCCAGTATCCCGATGATGATAAGGATTTAAATCAACTCATCAGAAAAGCCCAACTCGCAATCAAGACAAACCAAAATCAAACGGAGCAGGTCAGTCGTTTTGATAAATCTGTGAGTGATTCTTCGGAACGTAATTTAATGATTCTGAATTCTTTTAAAACGGCCATCGATACTCACTCTCTTGTCTTGGAATATCAACCTAAAGCCTATCTTAAAACAGGCAAGGTGATGGGATTCGAAGCGCTTGTTCGGTGGTCTGATCCCGTGTTGGGGTCGATCAATCCGATGGATTTTGTTCCTTTAATCGAGGAAACCCTTCTCATCACCCCCTTTACCCGGTGGGTTTTAGAAACAGCACTCTCACAAATGCATCAGTGGAAAGTCGAGGGGATTTTAGTTCCTGTAAGTGTCAACTTCTCAATCAAAAATTTTCATGACACATCAATGCTTGAAACTTTAGAAAAGCTTTTAGAAAATTATAAAATTCCTCCTCGCTATCTTGAGGTTGAGGTGACAGAAACTTCTGTTGCCACAAGCATTTCAACGATCGCAAGTGCCTTAGGAAACTTGCGGGAAGTTGGCATCAGTATTGCGATAGATGATTTTGGAACAGGACAAGCTTCACAGCAATATCTTTTTGAACTTCCGATAAATACGGTTAAAATTGATAAGCTCTTTGTTCAGTCTATCGCCCATAACCCAGCAGCTGCGGCTATTGTTAAAAATGCAATTACGCTTGCTCATGAATTAAATCTCGAGGTCATTGCAGAAGGGGTTGAAACACACAATCAATATGACATCTTGAAAAAATGGAAATGTGATGCGGGCCAAGGCTACCTTATTGGCCGCTCCATGAAAGCAGATGAGGCCACAAAATGGCTAAAGAAGATGCTAAAGCCCACTAAACCTAAAGGTAATAAAAAAAGCTGATTTTCCAAGGGCGTCATCCCAAAATGACGCGTGGTTGAAACGATCAATTGTTTCACGTGAAACAATTTTTGGTATTGAGATTGCTTCGCAATGACGGAAAGAGGGAGGTTCACCAGGCCCTTGTGTCATCGCAGTGACGAACCTGGGGAACATAGATTGCTAAACGCGTGCAGTCGTTGCCTGACGGATTGGAAAACCGTCATTTCAATCGCGCCATGCGGGAATTAAGCAGCCGGTTCTTGCTCTTCCCTTGAAGACGCAATCATCCCAAGTGCAGCGAGATACAGATCCAACAGTTCTTCTTGCTCTAAACGCTCATTCGTTTCCATTTTGCGAATTTTAAGAACTTGGCGAATAATTTTAATATCAAAGCCTGAACCTTTGGCTTCAGCAAAAACGTCACGAATTTGCTCACCGATTGCAGCTTTTTCTTCCTCAAGTCGTTCAATACGCTCGATAAATGATTTAAGCTGCGCAGATGAAACACCACCGACATTACTCATAAGATCCTCCTTGAATAAGAATGCGTGTCCTTTTATAGATCTGGTTTTCTCATTTTGGCAATTGGGGATTTACGAATCCATGAAAAGAAACGATAATCTCTTTTATTCATAGGAGTACACCATGCATCGCCACCGTTGTGCAAAAATTACGGCTACTTTAGGTCCATCAAGTTCATCACCTGAAATGATTGAAAAGCTTTTCCTGGCAGGCGTTGATGTTTTCCGCTTGAATTTTTCTCATGGAAGTCACGAAGATCACCAGAAACGCCATAAGATTATTCGAGACCTAGAAAATAAAGTGGGACGCCCAATCGGTATTTTAATAGATCTTCAGGGTCCAAAATTGAGGGTTGGAACTTTCCAGCACAAAGGTATTGTGTTAGAGGAAGGTCAAACATTTATCCTCGATCAAGATGCAGCCCCTGGAGACAAAACACGCGTCTTCCTCCCCCATCCTGAAATTTTTAAAGCCCTCAAGGAAAATGCTGATATCCTGCTAGATGATGGGAAAATCCGCTTACGCGTCAAGCAAATTACCCCACAGCGGATTGAAACCATTGTGATCACGCCAGGTCCGCTTTCCGATCGCAAAGGATTTAATATACCAACTGTTGCTTTACCCATATCCGTAATGACACCAAAAGATCGAAAAGATCTAGCCTTTGGCCTAAAATTAGGTGTCGATTGGGTCGCTCTTTCCTTTGTTCAATGTCCCAATGATGTTCGGGAGGCGAGAGAGCTTATCGGCACTCAGGCTGGTATTATTTCGAAACTTGAAAAACCTCTTGCGATTGAACATTTAGAAGAGATTGTTCATCTGTCCGATGCGATTATGGTTGCGCGAGGTGATCTCGGCGTTGAAATGCCCCCTGAAGAAGTTCCGAGTATTCAAAAACGCATCATTGGATGTTGCCGAAAGGCGGGGAGACCTGTCGTTGTTGCTACCCAAATGCTTGAGTCTATGATTAAATCTCCAACACCGACACGCGCAGAAGCGTCCGATGTCGCAACGGCCATCTATGATGGGACGGATGCAGTTATGCTTTCTGCTGAATCAGCTTCAGGGGACTATCCTCTTGAATCTGTGGCCATCATGGATCGTATCATCACCCATGTAGAACAAGATCCATACTATCGAAAAATGCAAGAGGCGAGCTTACCTGAGCCTGAACCAACCACCTCAGATGCCATTACGGCCGCAGCGCGTCAGGTTGCACACACCATTCAAGCGGCAGCGATCGTAACCTTTACAAGTACGGGGCGCACCACGTTAAGGGCGGCACGCGAGCGACCGGACGCTCCCATTCTCGCAATAACCCCCGAATTAAACATAGCGCGCAGACTTGCGATCGTTTGGGGAGTCCATTCCGTAAAAAGCGAGGAGGTTAAAGGTTTTTCCGAAGCCGTCGCTGATGCCTGTCATATCGCTAAACAAGAAGGATTTGCTAAAATTAATGATAGAATCGTTGTAACAGCAGGCGTCCCTTTTCGGGTTTCAGGATCAACCAATATCCTTCGCATTGCCAAGATAGAGACCCCGCAAAATCAATGAGCGAAGATTCCTTT
>DATKTE010000209.1:0-7052 GCA_035531295.1 Alphaproteobacteria bacterium | reverse complement strand
GTAGATGGGATCTGCCCTGCTGGCAAAGATCTTTCTGAGCCCAACTATCAACTAGATCTGGATTTAAATGACAGTTCTCCAAATTTTCTTCGTAACTCCTTCACAATTAAAGAAAAAAAATAAAAAATAACTTCTGTATTTAAATATAAAACGCTGCTCTCTCTAAAGGGAGTAGCGTTTTTTAAAAACGGATAGGTTGCTCTTAACCTCTGAAATCTGCTAAATGTATTCAAAGAGTCCACAGATAAGTGATGGCTTGCCGTTTTAAGATTAAGGATCCCAGAATGATACCAGAAGCGTACCCGCGCAAATTACCCAAAGCTATCTTATTTGATTGGGATAACACCCTCGTCGATACGTGGCGTGTGGCTTACGACAGCATTAATTTTGCCAGGACTTCTTTGGGACTTACCACAATTACTATTGAAGACTTTTGGCAACGTCCCCATCATTCCATGCGTGATGCTGCCCTCGATCTCTTTGGGGAGCATTTTCAGGAAGGAGAAAAAATCTTTTATGAATCGGTTGAAAAACTTCATTTAATTGAACTGATTACCCTCCAAGGAGCTGAAGATCTTTTGATAGCACTCAAAGCTCGTGATATCTTTATGGGAGTTGTTAGCAACAAGGAAGGAAGCTATCTTCGGAAAGAAGTCGAATATCTTGGCTGGAAGCCTCACTTTCATAAAGTTATAGGCGCACGGGATACCGAAGCAGACAAACCCTCTCACCTTCCTGTCTTAGCTGCCCTTCATGAAAGTCCTGTCGCTCCCGGTCATGACGTATGGTTTGTTGGTGATTCCATCGTGGATGTCCATTGCGCACGTGCCAGTGGGTGCATACCCGTCGTTGTTGGGCATGGTGAAGCTTCTCAGCAACACGATATTATCCACGCAAAAGACTGTCAGGGACTTGCACAATTGATAAAAAATCTATAGAATGTTCTCATGATGTCATTTTTTATGTTGTTGCTAACGAATTTTTAACGACACTCCTGTTATAAAT
Organism: Alphaproteobacteria bacterium; assembly: GCA_035531295.1. GTDB lineage: Bacteria > Pseudomonadota > Alphaproteobacteria > UBA9655 > UBA9655 > UBA9655. The sequence goes on along the minus strand of DATKTE010000209.1, from coordinate 6,047 downwards.
AAATCATGACATAGCGAAAGCTTAAATTAATACTAAAGGAGTATGCTCTCGCTTAACATATTTAGAATTTAATCAAAAAACAAAGGGGTGAACCCATGTCTGCATCAGAAAAACAAAATAACCTACAAGACGTTTTTTTAAACCAATTGCGAAAAACAAAGGCACCATTGACTCTTTTCTTGGTCAATGGCGTTAAACTCCAAGGGATTATCACATGGTTTGATAGCTTTTCTGTCTTACTGCGTCGTGATAACCATTCCCAGCTTGTTTACAAACATGCGATATCAACAGTAATGCCTATTAACCCTATCCAGCTTTTTGAAGCAGAAGGAGAAGGGGAAGAAGAAACTGAGCAACAAGAGACATAAACGTCCGTGATCGACAATGAATTGTTGGCCCCAGGAAAAAAGTCGTCTGGGGCTGTTTTTATCGTATGTCCTTATATTATCAAAGGGGCCCATCGGGTCATCGATCCGGAAGCACGCCTCGAAGAAGCCAAAGGGTTGGCAGAAGCTATCCAGCTTGATGTAAAAGGCACCGAATATTTTAAACAGCACATCATCCGTCCTGCCACCTATATTAGCAAAGGTCATGTAGAATCACTAACTGGTCCTCTGAAAGCTCTTGAGGTTACCCTTGTTTTTATTGATGCACCTATCTCCCCTGTCCAGCAACGCAATTTAGAGAAAGCCTGGAATTGCAAAGTCATTGATCGAACTGGCTTGATTTTAGAGATCTTTGGTGCCCGCGCCCGTACTGCAGAGGGGCGCCTTCAGGTAGAGCTTGCCGCTTTAACTTTTCAAAGAAGTCGCCTGGTCAAGTCCTGGACCCACCTTGAAAGGCAAAGAGGCGGTTTGGGGGCTGTTGGCGGTCCAGGTGAAACCCAGCTGGAACTTGATCGCCGCTTAATTGATGAAAGAATTATCAGAATTAAAAGGGAGCTGAACGACGTTAAGCGAACCCGAGCCCTTCATAGAAAAGCACGTAAACGTGTTCCCTATCCAATCGTTGCTTTGGTTGGGTATACAAATGCTGGGAAATCAACACTTTTTAATCGCCTCACTCACGCTGATGTGATGGCTGAGCACATGCTTTTCGCCACTTTGGACCCCACCATGAGGCGTGTTCGCCTCCCCTCCGGGCGAGAAATTATTCTCTCTGATACGGTTGGTTTTATCTCAGACCTCCCTACCCTTTTGGTGGCTGCCTTTCGAGCAACCCTTGAAGAAGTCGTGGAAGCGGACCTTATCCTTCACGTGCGAGACATTTCCCATCCAGAAACAAAGGCACAAAGCCGTGATGTCCTCAAAGTATTAAAAGATTTAAATCTAGAGGAAATTTATGAAGCGCAAGGCATTGAAATTTTGAATAAAGCTGATCTATTGGAAAAGAGCAAAGTCCGTCAACTCAAAACCCAAGCTCTTCGGGCTATCCACCCAGAACAATGTGTCATTTCAGCCCTAGAGGGTGAGGGAATTCCGTTTCTTCTTGAAAAAATTGATAACTACTTTTCGACCAAAGAAAAAACCTATGCTTTTAACCTCCCCGTCTCAGACGGAAAGACTATTGCATGGCTTTATGCTCATGGAGAGGTTTTGAAGCGAGAAGATGATGAAACAGAAGCCCACATCAAAGTTAAGCTTTCCATTGAAAATAAGGAGAGGTTTGAGCAACTGATAGGATAGCGTTTTATATTGGTTTTAGGCTTTGTGAGCAAAATTGAAATTTTAGGGGAAAGGCTAACTCTTAATGTCTTTGTTCGAGACTAGAGTGAAGTCGTGTATCAAAAATTGACTCCTACCCATAAAGGCAAGAGTCAATAAGAAATATTACCACTTTCCATTACGAATATTATCAGCCCGAACGTGTTGGCCTTTTACGAGAGCCGCTTCAAGTTTTTCCTCTTGATCGCGCTGAAGAGCCGCTTCATAAGCACTAAGCTTTCGAGGTTGTGGCCGGCTTTGAGTTACACCCTTTGGAGTGTTTTCCTCATTCATCGCAAAGGCGGAAGTGGCTGTAAGCTGCGCCGCTGCAACTAAGATTAGAAATAGTTTTCCTACCATGATAATTTCCTTTAATAAGTATCATTAATATAAGTGAGATATTTTCTCATTTTAAATATAATAATAAAAAATTTATTTTCTTATATAATTATTGCATTCCTATCATGCTCTTTGTTGATAGCACTCTCACTCCTCTAACGATTTAATAATCTCTTCGCACATTTTTTTGGCATCATTAAAGGGCGTCAGAATATTAATCTATTTCGTCACACCACGCAGCTATGATTTAAATTCATTAAACATATATTAATAAATTGAATGTAATCTGTTACTTAATTATAGAAATTCGGAGATGAAAAATGAAGAATATTCTGTTAACCTTAGTCTATTTTGGAATATTGTTTGAAGCCTCAAATCATCAAATTATGGCTCAGAATTTTTCTAATTTCACATGCCCGCATATGGATGAAGTTATTGTGGACAGGAGCAATAACAACAGCAATCAATATCCATGGTATTCGAAATTATTTCCTAGCGATTGGAAAGGACAAGGTGAAGAAAACGTAGATAATTTTCTTGAAGTATCAATAAAAAATTATGCTGTTAATTCTGTGGTCACTTGTTACTATAAAGCAGATAATAACGATACAAAGAAAAATAGGAATGAAAAAAATCCTAAAGAGGTTCCTCCACCCCCAGATTTAAATTATGGTACAATTAGCGTTACAGTCCCATATTTGTGTAAGTTTAGTAGTGTTCCGCACTTAAGCTCCTGCCAAACCGGTATCAGTGAATGTGCGGTAACGTGTAGTAAGGCTCCTCCACCGAATCCTAATCAAGTGTGCATAGATTTCCAAGCACAAATTGAAGCTCAAAGTATGGATAAAAGTAATTGGCAGAAGCTGAGTGATCGCTCCACGAAGGTATATGGAGCATCATATATAGCATATATTAATATAGGTGATTGGAGTGCGTACTTTATGACCAAGCCACCTTTGACCGATTTGAATCCACGCTTAAAATTAGAGAAGTATTACATAGACAACGGAGAAGAGATTTGCCAGTATACAATCACGAATAGGAAAATTTGGGGCTTAGGGGGGAACGGTTCGACAGATTTTGAATTCTTCGGCCCAGAATCTAATTCCACCACTCGACACAGAAATAAAATCCACTAACTCGTCAGAAAGAAATTTAGGCTTTACAAGGGCTTTGAAATAAATTTTTCCCTTTTCTTAAGATGGATGTATGGAAGAAAAACTTAGACCCAGTTTCAACTTACTTTCCTATATTTAAAGAAGTTAAGACCAAGTTTAAATTCACTCCTCAAGAGACTTAATAATCTCTTCACACATTTTTTTGGCATCCCCAAAAAGCATCAAGGTATTATCCCGATAAAACAGTTCGTTATCTACTCCTGCATATCCTGGTGACATAGAGCGCTTGACAAAAAGAACGGTTTTGGCTTTTTCCACATCGAGAACTGGCATGCCATAAATAGGGCTTTTTGGATCTGTTTTTGCGGAAGGATTGGTCACATCATTCGCTCCAATGACAAAAGCAACATCTGTTTGAGCAAAATCACGGTTAATATCATCAAGCTCAAGCACACTCTCATAAGGCACATTAGCTTCAGCGAGAAGCACATTCATATGGCCCGGCATTCTCCCTGCCACAGGGTGAATGGCATAGCGGACTTGCACGCCCTCTTGGGTAAGAATATCGCCCATTTCACGCAACGCGTGTTGAGCTTGAGCAACCGCCATTCCATAGCCAGGGACAATAATTACTGACTTTGCATTTTTCATAATAAAGGCTGCGTCCTCTGCACTTCCTGCCTTGTAGGGGCGCTGTTCGCCTCCTCCGTAGGCGGTGACTGCCTGATCGCCCCCAAATCCCCCTAGGATAATGCTAATAATGGATCGATTCATCCCCTTACACATAATGTAGCTCAGGATTGCACCTGAAGCCCCCACCAGCGCACCCGTTATTATCAACAAACTATTCGCAAGGGTAAACCCAATCCCTGCGGCAGCCCATCCTGAATAAGAGTTCAGCATCGAAATCACAACAGGCATGTCAGCCCCGCCAATAGGGAGAATCAAAAGGAAGCCAAGCAATAGGGAGGTAAATGTAATCGCCCAAAAAAGATTATGCGATTCTGTCATTGCGAAAAGGGCAATCATGACGACAAGGCCAATAAGCAAAAGCGCATTTAAAGGATGCTGCCCCTTAAAGATGAGAGGACTGCCTGAAACAAGCCCCTGAAGTTTAGCAAAAGCCACAATAGAACCTGTAAAGGTAACTGCCCCTATTGCAACCCCAAGACCCATTTCAACAAGAGATCCTGGAAAGATAGTACCTATTTGGCCAAGATTAAAGGATGCAGGCTCAAAGAGAGCAGCACCCGCAACACAAACAGCCGCCAAACCAACCAAGCTATGGAAAGCTGCAATGAGTTGAGGTAAGGCTGTCAGTTGAATTTTTTGAGCAACGACAACCCCGATTATCCCGCCCACAATGATGCCCGAAATAATCCATCCGTAACTTGTGACACTCGGCGCGGCCAACGTCGTGCCCACAGCAACGATCATACCAATGATACCAAGGGTCAGTCCCCGTTGAGAAGTTTTGGCCGATGAAAGTCCTTGTAGTGCCAAGATAAAGCATACTGAGGAAATAAGGTAGGCTAAGGCTGAAAGATTTGCACTCACGACAAAATTCCTATTTCTTTTTATTGAACATTCCGAGCATGCGGCGTGTCACCACAAAACCCCCAAAAATATTGATTGATGCCATCACAACAGCCGCAAAACCAAAGAGCTGAGTTAATGGATCTTGAGCCGTCCCCGCTGCGAGGACTGCCCCAACGATAATCACACTTGAAATCGCATTCGTCACCGACATCAACGGTGAATGAAGGGCAGGTGTAACTTTCCATACCACATAATAGCCAACAAAAACGGCCAAAATAAAAACCGTAAGGCCAAGGATAAAAGGGGAGATGAGTTCCATCAATTTGTTCCTTTCTGCGAGTGCAACGTTTTGCCATCACGGGTCAGGGCAATCGCCTGAATAATTTCATCATCCCAATTAATATTAAGAGATTTTGAGTCCTTATCCACACACAAAGCCAAAAGATTCAAAAGGTTTCTAGCATAAACCGCACTCGCATCCGTTGGGATTCGACCGGGCATGTTAGCATAGCCTACAATTTTCACCCCGTCCTTTTCAACAACTTCTCCAAGAACGCTTCCTTCACAGTTACCGCCTGATTCAACCGCAAGATCGATAATGACCGAACCAGGCTTCATCCCCTGAACCATTTCCGCCGTAAGAAGGCGCGGCGCAGGCTTCCCAGGAATCAAAGCAGTTGTAATTGCGATATCAGATTTTGCAAGGACTTCCTTGATTTTAGCTGCTTGACGCGCCTTATAGTCCTCGCTCATTTCTTTTGCGTATCCTCCTGCGGCTTCCCCTGCTTCTTGGGATTCAACCTCAACAAAGGTGCCTCCAAGGCTTTCCACTTGTTCTTTCGCAGCTGCACGCACATCAAAGACACTCACGATGGCCCCCATGCGCTTGGCCGTTGCGACAGCTTGAAGACCAGCAACACCGGCACCCAGAATGAGGACGCGTGCAGGTACAATGGTTCCTGCGGCCGTCATCATCAAAGGAAAGGCTCGCTCAAAAGCATTGCTAGCCTCTATCACCGCACGATAGCCAGCAAGGTTGCTTTGTGAGGACAAGACATCCATCCCTTGCGCACGCGTAATCCGAGGGACAAGCTCAAGGGCAAAAGTTGTGAGCTTATGTTTATTATAGTCCTCGAGAAGCTCATGTTTGGCGTGAGGTTGAAGAATTCCGAGCAGAAGAGCCCCTTCAGGCAAAAGTTTGACCTCATCTTCTCCCCCATCTGCCTTCGTCATTGGAGCTTGGACTTTTAAAACAACTTGAGCTGCATCAAGAGCTTTTTGCGGATTTGGGGCAATCTTAGCCCCTGCAGCTTCATAAGCTTCATCTGGGAAATAGGATTTTTCCCCA
>DATKTE010000208.1:0-4799 GCA_035531295.1 Alphaproteobacteria bacterium | reverse complement strand
AAGAACAACTCGCCTTTCAGAAAGCTGCTCGTACATTTGCGAACAAAGAAATGGCGCCTTATGCCCAAAGTTGGGACGAAGATTGCATTTTTCCAGTTGAAACGCTTCGTAAAGCGGCAGCCCTAGGCTTGGCAGGGATTTATGTTCGCCCCGACCAAGGCGGAAGTGGGCTTGGTCGCCTTGAAGCTTCCCTGATTTTTGAAGAACTTTCCACAGCCTGCGTCTCAACGGCCGCCTATATTTCCGTCCATAATATGGTTGCGTGGATGATTGATACCTTTGGAAATCCTGAACAACATCAAAAATGGCTTCCCCGCCTTATGTCTATGGAATCTTTTGCGAGCTATTGCTTAACTGAACCAAGCGCAGGGTCGGACGCCGCTTCTTTAAAAACAAAAGCCATTCGTAATGGCGATAACTACGTTCTCAATGGTGAAAAAGCTTTTATTTCGGGAGGAGGAGCAAGCGACATTTATGTCTGTATGGTTCGCACAGGGGGAGAAGGTCCTAAAGGAATTACAGCGCTTGTTGTAGAAAAAGGAACACCTGGTCTTAGCTTCGGAAAAAAAGAAAAGAAAATGGGGTGGAACAGCCAACCAACGACAGCCGTTATATTTCAAGAGTGCCGTGTCCCTATCACCAACCGTCTTGGAGAAGAAGGGGAAGGCTTTAAAATTGCCATGCGCGGTCTTGATGGCGGGCGAATTAACATTGCTTCCTGCTCTTTAGGAGGGGCGAGAGCTTGCCTTGAAGCCGCAACAAGATATATGAAAGAACGGTCCCAATTTGGGAAAAAATTAGCTGAATTTGAGGCCCTTCAGTTTCGTCTTGCAGATATGGCCACCAACCTTACAGCTGCCCGTCTGATGGTGCATCGAGCAGCAATTAAGCTCGAGATGGGTGAAGCTGACGCCTCTATAGCTTGCGCCATGGCAAAACGGTTTGCAACGGATGTGGGATTTTCTGTTAGTAATGAGGCGCTTCAACTTCATGGGGGTTATGGCTATATCAAGGATTATCAGATTGAGCGTTTTGTGCGCGATCTTCGCGTCCACCAAATCTTAGAAGGAACCAATGAAATCATGCGCCTTATTATTGCTCGGAAATTGTTGGAGTAGGTGAAGACTCACACACTTGTGTCATCCTTGGCAATAAAAGGTTGATTTTTCGAAGAAAAAGCTTACCTTTTATTGGCCGAGGATCCCTCAATGCAAAAAGATCCTCGGCCAAGAAATGCTAATGTTTTCCTATGGAAAACAAAGCATTTCTTGCCAAGGGTGACACGTCTAGGGTGAGTGATAAGTTAATTACTGGAAGAAAAACTTTAATGAAAACAAATGACCTATTGAGCGAAGTCCAGAAAGGAATTGGGTGGATCACGCTCAACCGACCTGCTGCTCTCAATGCGCTTTCCTTAGCTATGATTCGCGGCCTAGCCCTGCTTTTGAAAAAATGGGAAGCGGATTCCTCCGTAAATGTCATCCTTATTCAAGGTGCTGGAGAAAAGGCCTTTTGCGCCGGCGGAGATGTCCGGGCCGTTTATGAAGCCAAGAGGGTGGGCGATCTTGAAACTTGTGACGCCTTTTTCCGCGAAGAGTATACCTTGAATAATTATATTCATGCCTACCCCAAACCTTATATTGCACTCATGGATGGCATTGCCATGGGGGGAGGCCTAGGTGTTTCTGTCAACGGAAGCCATAGGATCGTGACTGAACGAGCTCTGCTTGCCATGCCAGAAACAGGAATTGGTTTCTTTCCTGATGTGGGAGCCACAACTTTTTTGAATATGGCTCCAGGTAGTGTTGGGCTTTATCTTGGTCTGACGGGAACGCGCATTAAAGCGGAAGATGCTCTGTGGGCTGGGCTTGCAACCCACTATCTGCCTTTCGCGCAGCTTGCATCATTTAAGGAAGATCTGCAGCAAGGTAATGCATTTGAAGATGCACTTTCTGCCTTTTGCGAAGCACCACCAGAAAAAGGATTTTTAGAACATCATGCCGAGCTGATAGAAGCACATTTTAATAAGCCCACTCTAAAGGAAATAATGGAAAGCCTTGCAGAAGACCCCTCCCCTTTTTCTCAAAATACGTATAATACTCTGATGTCTAAATCTCCAACCAGCTTAGCCGTTGTTTTTCGTCAGCTTAAAGAAGGGAAAACATTGTCTTTCCCTGACAGGATGAAGCTGGAGTTTCGCCTGAGCCAACACTTCGTGAAAGGTCATGATTTTATGGAAGGTGTGCGAGCAGTTTTGATTGATAAAGATCATCTGCCTCGTTGGATGCCGCAGAAGTTAGAAAACTTAAGAGACCAAGACATTGATATCTATTTTTCCTCATTAGGCGAAAGAGAACTTATTTTAGAAGGGGTTACATGACAAATATCGCATTCATTGGCCTGGGGCACATGGGGCAACCCATGGCCAAAAACCTTATTAAAGCCGGACATCATGTCACAGGTTATGATGTTGTTCCTCAAGCTATCCATGCTTTTATGAATGAGGGTGGGGCTGCAGGAGAGGACATCGCTTCTACCGTTGCGAATGCCGAACTTGTCATCACAATGTTGCCTGAAGGAAAGCATGTGCGAGACGCTTTTGAGAGACCGGGAGGAATTTTTGACCACATAAAGCCTGGCACTTTGCTTGTGGAATGCTCCACCATAGATATGGAAACAACTCGTCACATTCATAAAATAGCTGCAGAAAGAGGAATGCACATGATTGATGCCCCTGTCTCAGGCGGTGTCGCGGGAGCAGAAGCCGGTACCATTACATTTATGGTTGGTGGAGACAAAGACTATTTTGAGGCGTTGAAACCCTATCTAGAAACGATGGGAAAAACAATTATCTATTGTGGAGAAGCGGGTCTAGGGCAAGCTGCCAAAATTTGTAATAACTTAGTTTTAGGGATCACGATGATTGCAGCCTCTGAAGCCTTTAATCTCGCGGAACAGCTCGGTCTTGACGCAATGAAATTTTTTGAGGTGACCTCTCAATCTTCTGCTCAATGCTGGTCAATTTCCAAATACTGTCCAGCGCCTGGTCCAGTCCCCACCTCTCCTGCTAATAGGGATTATGCCCCAGGATTCACAGCTGCCATGATGTTGAAAGACTTAAAACTGGCGGCAGCTGCAGCGCAACTCACGTCAACGGCTACACCTTTAGGAATGGAAGCTATGTCAGTCTATAACCTGTTCTGCAAAAATGGAGGTCAAGCTCTAGATTTCTCAGGAATACTAAGGTTTTTAAGAGGAATGAATGCCTGACATCTTTAAAGTTGAAATAGAAGATCAAGGACTGCGCCTGGATAAGTTTCTAGTCACAAAGCTACCTTCTCTATCCCGCTCGCGCCTTCAGGAACTCATTGAAGAAGGCTTTGTAAAGGTAGATCAGAAAAATGCAGAAGCTTCCTCTAAGGTCAAGGAAGGACAACTGATTGAGGTTACGATTCCTCCTCTTGTTGATGCCCATCCTGCGCCTCAAAATATCCCCCTTGATATTCTTTATGAGGATAATGATGTTGTCGTCATCAATAAATCTGCAGGAATGGTTGTCCATCCAGCACCAGGAAATCCGGAAGGAACCCTTGTCAATGCCCTTTTGAGCCATTGTGGGGATAGTTTATCAGGCATCAACGGGGTTAAACGCCCAGGAATTGTCCACAGGTTGGATAAAGAAACCAGTGGCCTTTTAGTCGCAGCAAAAAACGATAAAGCCCACCATCATCTTGCCCATCAACTGGCCAATCACACAATGGGGCGGCGGTATTTAGCCATCGTATGGGGGATGGTTATGCCACTCGAAGGAACAATAGAAGGGGCCATTGGACGAGATCCGCGTCACCGCCAACGAATGGCTGTCCGGCAAAGCGGCAAGTTTGCACGAACCCACTATAAGGTCTTAAAACTTTACGGACGCGTTGCAAGTCTAGTGGAATGTCGTCTTGAAACCGGTCGAACTCATCAAATACGTGTGCATCTCGCAGCGAAGGGACATTCCTTAGTTGGAGATGCTCTTTATGGCAAGCCTCCCAAATCTATCCCCCTTGTCCTTCAAACTTACTTAAAAGAAAATTGGCGGAAAGACCGGCATGCTCTTCATGCTAAGGAACTTTTGTTTATGCACCCGACGACAAACGAGAACCTTCATTTTTCGACAGAGCTTCCAGAGGATATACGAAATCTAATAGATGTGCTAAACTTACTTGGACATAATGACACATAACGACTTACCTGCCTGTGTCATTCTTGGCAAGAAATGCTTTGTTTTCCGTTGAAAAACATTAGCCCAAGGATGACACGAATGGGGTGAGAGAATGGGTCGTTATGGATATAATTGCAACCATTAAACAACATTGGGCTACCGGGCGTGTCGAAGGATCAAAATAATCTCGTTCCAATTCTTTCAGAAATTGCTGCTTTACCCAGCTCAGCGGATGGTTTGACGCACTATCTGGCAAAAATTAAGCGATTCCCTCTTCTCGAGCCGGACGAAGAATTTATGTTGGCAAAACGTTGGCAGGAACACCAAGATCCAAAAGCTGCAGAAAGGCTTGTTGCCTCCCACTTACGACTGGTCGCTAAAATTGCGAGTGGCTACAGGGGCTATGGATTACCTCTGGGGGATTTGATTGCGGAAGGTAATATCGGGTTGATGCAAGCTCTTCGTAAATTCGAGCCCGATAAAGGATTTCGATTTTCAACGTATGCAATGTGGTGGATTCGAGCGAACATACAAGAGTATGTCTTACATTCTTGGTCGCTTGTGAAAATTGGGACAACTGCAGCACAAAAAA
>DATKTE010000207.1:0-2259 GCA_035531295.1 Alphaproteobacteria bacterium | reverse complement strand
AACCTTACCTTTTCTTGACCGAGGATCCTCTTGTGAACAACCAAACGGCTGCAAAGTTTTCCCTAAAGAATCTGAAAAAGATCCTCGGTCAAGAAAAGCTAATGCCCGCTTCGCTTGGGCAAAGCTTTTCGAACCAAGGATGACACACATGAGTGGAATGAAAGTATGCATTGTCAACATGTGAACGAATCATAAACAAAACTCTTATTCAAAACTCAAGTTAACTAAATTTAAATATATCTTTCGTATACTACCTGTAGCATCTAAGTAAAAAGATGTTTATTAAATTTAAAACAGGAGTAAGAGACGATGAAACACTTAATTTTTACTGCTTTCCTTACAGGGGCCCTTTTGAGCGGCTTCTCACAAGCAAATGCAAATCCGACACAAACTATTCATTTCTACGGGCTTCATCATGTTCATCGGGCAGCCATCGCCCATATGACTGCGGGCGTTCCTATCCCCCCTTCGGCTGTCGATCATGCAAGCCTCATGATCAAGCGTCCAGAAGCTTATGCACCTGATTTGAGTGGCGGCCCTAGGAGATTGGGGTGTAGCTTTGGAGGATGTTAAATTATCTATGACGTTTCATGAGAAAAAAGCCTTATACAAAGGCTTTTTTCTATTTCTTTTGTAATAATTGCATGGGGTTAAATTACAAGATGTAATCTTCTTCTATTTTTACCTCAGTACTTTCCTTAAGAGTCTTCATAGCTTTTGGAGAGAGGTGTATGATTTCTTCACGAACCCTCTGGACAAGCCGAATTACCCAATCAAGCTGATAATCTTCTCGTGACTCTTTTCCCAGTACTTTCCGAGTAAACTGATTATGAAGATCCGCCCCGGCTGTTATGATCCCTTGGTTATAACTTTTATTATAACTGGTAGCTTGGGTCGTAAATTCAGCAGCAAGGAAGGGAATGGCTGCAATCATCCACCACGAGCTCTCAAACCACATAGCGGCCACTTCGAGGCAGAGAACCGCTAGTGGGGCAGTCATCATACATCCCTGAACAAAGGCTGCTCCTTTAGCTGTAGTTCTCAAGTTCGGATGACTTGAATGACCATCAGAAGGGTCGGACCATATGTATTTATTAAAAAAATTTTTCATCGCTTTATATTCTAAGTAACTTTGAAAGGGAAATCCGATGGTTGCACCCACCCAGCCAAATACCTTACTTACTAACTTAGGGCAAAAAAGACCAAAAAACTGTTCAACAACAAATTCAAGAACGAGGAAACGAGCTGGTGAACCTAATGCTATACAACCCCCGGTTGTAATAGTTTCAAGCCAGGAGGTTACTTTCTTCTTTGAGTTTTGCAGTAAATCACCCAAAGAAAGAAGATAACGGGTCACAAAAAAAGAGTGAGCTGTTTTCCTTTCTTCTTCTGAAAAGTCAGGAAAAGTATCATTTATCGTTTTTTTAGAATTAAAAAGTGTCTCAAAAATGGTTTTTCGTTCGTCTTGATGAAGATTGGGAAATTCAGCTATGAATGTGTCAAACTTTTTTTGCATCTCTCGTTTTTCTCTCTCTTCTGTTGGCATGAGCAAAACTAAATCTTCAGTTAACACAGGAGGCAGATGCAAAACTCTTCGCATACCTTTAGCAAGAAGAGAATTTGAAGTTCTTAGCCAATCATTTGTTGCCTTTATCCCATTTTTGATATCATCTTCCATGCCCAAGAACATTTCTGTGTTAGAGCATAGGTGATAGATTAAAAGTGCAGGACTTAGGGTAAACGTTGCGATGGAAAATTGATTATTTAATCCATGGGTACCACTTTTCTTCATAGCATATAATTCAAACCCGACAAGGTAAGAGAATTCTACAAGAGAAGGTAAAATACTCGCCGTTCCTGACGAGATTACTTTCCGCCATTCAATGCCTCCTTTTGCCAGAGATGCTATAATTCTTTTGCTCCAACGAGTCGTATTGACAAGAGCATCTGGAAGAACAGTTGCAAAAATGTAATAAAGAACGGGGTTTTGCGCAGGCTCTTTATTTTCTATATCTTTAACCCAGCTTCCCCATCCATAATTATCCTCTACATAAACTAATCCCCCATCATATACAGGCCACATCGCGAAAGTAAACCAAGCGCCCAGGGTAACTCCGCCAAGGACGATAAGGCCCCATTGCATCGGCGTAAATTTCTCCTCAATATCATAAGTCGCTATCTGTTGAAGCTGTTTTTGAGCGGGAGGAGTGAGATCAGGAAATTCTTCACCAGGGGTGGTAAGACGAGGAAGTTTCCGTG
>DATKTE010000206.1:0-2127 GCA_035531295.1 Alphaproteobacteria bacterium | reverse complement strand
GCGTTACCCACAGGGTCCACAGCCCTGCCTAGCTTAGCTAGGGAGCTACTAGGGGGCTGGTGGACTTGTGGATAACGCTCACCCCCCAAACCGGACATTTCTAAATTGCACAATGCGGACATTTCTAAATTGCGTTGACATTGCTGACTCGTCCATGTATATAATTTCCTTCGGATCTAAAGCATTTATTTCCGTCAAAAACTTTTGTCTTTTTTCTTCATTACGTTCAGCATATAGGGTCGATTTTTTTACGAGTTATCCTTAGTTTTTTAAGTCGTCTGTGAATGGCATGAGGCCAACAGTTAAAGTGCTTTGCTAGTTCTCCTAAGGTTGCATCGGGATTTTTCTCGAGAATTGCGATAAGGGCTTGTGAGTCAATTTTGCGAACCTTATGGCCTTACAAGGATTGTCCTTCAGGCTCCCTTTTTCTTTATGGAGTGTGAACCCCACGCCTTAAGGTATCCCGACTTATGTAAAAGGTTAAATCCACATCTTACTACAAAATAGTATGTTATTAAAGTGAATTGTCTATAAGTGCACATGGAGGAAACTTCCATGACATGTTTATGATAAGTTTGTCCTCCTCTTTCTGAGAATATTGAGGATTCATGAAACTCATTGCAACGCCCGTGGCCGAAAAGCACATTAGCTCATGTCAATTTATTGATATGAGCGCATAAGTGCGCATCCTTCGGCTGATGGCTTATGGGTTTTCTAAAAGTTGTGCTGGTCAGAGCAGAATATCAATAAAAAGCAACGCAGCTTTATTGACTGTCTTTTGCTCTGCTGTTAAACAAGCCGAGATAAATGAAAATTAATTTTAGAGAGGTATTTTTCATGACCCGATCCACTTGGTACAGAGATAAGTTTGTTCTACTTTTTGCTCTTGGATTTATTGCGCTCCAATTAGTAGGATGTGCGACACCCGCAAAAGTTTCAAATATGACGGCTCATGTGGATCACAGTCTACAAGCAGCCCCTCCTTCCCCCTATTTTAACAATATAAGCATCTTACCGGTAACAGGAGGTTCAGAAACACATCCATTGTGGACTTCACAAGTGGCTTCCGAAGATTTTCAGTCTGCGCTTGAAAGCACCTTAAGCAGCGCTAAACTACTAGGCTCACCAGAAGACGCGCAATATCAATTAGCTGCAACAATTTTGGCGCTGGACCAACCTCTGATAGGATTTAACATGACTGTGGATATGACCGTTGATTATCTCCTTAAGGATAAGCGAACAGGGAAAATCGTATTTGGAGAGAAAATAAATTCTTCTTATACCGGTACTATGGGTGATGCTTTCGTTGGTACCACTAGATTAAGAATAACGAATGAAGGCGCGGTCAGGCAGAATTTTGATTTGTTTTTGAAAAAACTTTTAAAAATGTAAAATGGTATTTTGATGAGCATTTTTCCTGGTCGCACTTTTGAGTTTCCAATCACACCACCTACCATTTTTGGCCACACATTGGAAAGCATGAAGAAATAGTTCATATTTTTAAGTTATCAAATTCATCTTGATTTTATCTCTGATGTTATGTAGTTAATCGAGTATTGCTTGTTGAGAGTTTTTAAAATGATTCTTCGTTCTTATTTTAATAAGTCTTTATTATTTTTTGTATTTGCTGGACTATATTATCAAGAACTTGCAGTAAATGCTGCTTCGTCGGAAAGTAATTTTGCTAAAAACCTCTTTTTAAACAGCAATAATCCATCTCTTGGAGATCCAACAAAAGCTGCAAAACAAGGATATGAACCAGCCAAAAAAGCTCTTTAAAATGCAACCATAACTAGAGAGACTAACTTTTGGCCATGGGGAAAAGTGCAAAATCGCATCGAAAATGGCGAAGAAGATAATGTACAGTGGTATTATTATAATTTGGTTGAGAAGACAAAAGCTGAATCTCCTTCTTAAATAATTATTTGGATAAATTAAAATGAAAAGAAACTATATTTCTATACTCCTGTCTATAATCCTGGTGGGGTGTTCAAATACCAAAATGGAATTTAAACAGGAGCCTTTAACGGGTCAAGAATACTGCCTAGCCAGCGTCAAACTTATTCCTATAAAAAACAATGAGGAAGGAAGTCTCATCCTGAAGTTTGGCAAAGATGATTCTGTAGA
>DATKTE010000205.1:0-6663 GCA_035531295.1 Alphaproteobacteria bacterium | reverse complement strand
TATTTTAATTCTTTAATGCTGAAATGATTCCCTCTATAATTTGACGATCTGATTTTTGCTTTCGCTTGATAGTCATCATCAGAAAGATTTTGATTGGCAGGACATGGGCCATTCACATCAATTTTAGCTTTCCACGATTTTGCTTCTTCAACCCAGCGGAAGATTGTGTAAGCGCTAGGGTTTAGGAGCTCTAAATTATCCGTTTCTCCATCAAGAGAGAAATTTGCTAACTGAAATTTTCGGTTTCTGTAATCAAAGTGGTATTCCCCGAGAGGTTCTCCCCAGGCTGTGGTTAAAACTTCTTGCTTCAAGGACTGTAGCATTGAAATAGTTAATTTCTGATCTTTGCCTTCTATAAAAAATATTGAATTGTCTTTAACTTGATTTTTAAATGAAACGGTAGAGGTAGGATCAATTTTTATATCCTGTCTCTCGGCAATGCCTTTCCATATAGAATTGTCTTCAGAAAATGCTTTCATTTCTTTTGACACAGTTGCAACTGTTGCGAGCTCCTGTGGAGAAAGATAACTTAAAATATCTAATAATTTTTCATCAGGAAGTACTTCTAAAGTTCCTCTTCCGTGATTTGTAATATTGTGACCCTGGCCATCTTCTCTTTGCTCTTCCATAGCTTGAACAGAAAACGTGGATAGAATAAGTGCAGCTCCACTTAAAAGCAGCGCTTTTTTAAATTTGCAACAATCATTTTTCATCAACAATAACTCCTTTAATAACAAACATATTAAAAAAATAATATTTATATTTTACATAGTGTATAAAGTGGCTTAATGCGAGAAAAAATTCATTAAATGTAAATAAAGTGTGGCTGCTCACCTATATTCCCCTCATCCGCCCTTCGGGCGACCTCTCCCACAAGGGGAGAGGTTAAGTGCTGGCTGTCCCACCTCTCCCCTTGGGGAAGAAGCCAAAGCCACGGCATTGAATGTATACGAAGAATTCACCTCTCCCCTTGTGGGAGAGGTCGCCCGAAGGGCGGGTGAGGGGATCCCTTATTTCCCCTCGTAATTTTCCGCCACAAAACGATCAAGCAAGCGTACGCCAAAAGCTGTTGCGCCCTTTGCACAGAGGGGTAAATCTTTCTGAGCCCAGGTGACACCTGCAATATCCAAATGCGCCCAGGGTACTTTGTTTGTGAAGCGTTGTAGGAACTTAGCGGCCGTAATACTTCCCGCCCCTCGGCTAACGTTTGTGTTTCTCACATCCGCAATTTCGCTATTGATATCAAGGTCGTAAGCTTCATCTAAGGGAAGGCGCCACAAAAGTTCGCCGACCTTTTCTCCAGCGGTGCCAAGCTTTTCAGCCAAGCTATCATCAGGTGAAAAAAGGCCCGCGCGTTCGTTCCCTAAGCTGATGACAATAGCACCTGTGAGGGTTGCAAGATCCACCATCAGTTTTGGCTTAAATTTGTCTTGAGTGTACCAAAGAGCATCCGCCAAGACCAATCGTCCTTCAGCATCCGTATTAATCACTTCAATGGTTTGCCCCGACATTGATTTGACAACGTCCCCTGGTCGTTGGGCAGACCCTGAAGGCATGTTTTCCACAAGACCCACAACGCCAACAACATTGACTTTCGCTTTGCGGAGCGCAAGGGCCTTCATTAACCCAATGACAACGCCGGCGCCGCCCATATCATACTTCATTTCTTCCATATTAGCAGCGGGTTTGATGGAAATACCCCCCGTATCAAAAGTCACGCCTTTTCCGATAAAGGCGAGAGGGGCTTCTTTTTTTGATCCTCCATCCCAACGCATAACCACAAGCTTGGATTCCTTATCACTTCCTTGTCCAACACCGAGGAGAGCATTCATGCCGAGCTTTTGAAGTTGCTTTTCGGTTAGAACGTCAACCTTAATGCCATCCTTTTTGAGAGATTCTGCAATTTTGGCAAGAGATTCAGGGGTGATGACGTTTGCAGGTTCTGTTATAACACTGCGTGTTAAAAAGACACCTTCGGCAACTTGCGAGAGGGGCTTGAAAGCTTTTTCAGCTGCAGTAGGCTCGGGTGTGAGAATTGTTAGTTGTTTAACGGAAAAAAGTTCTTCTGGTTTTTTTGTTGTAAAGTATTTCTCAAATCTCCAGGATTTTAAAAGCGCCCCTAAGGCCAGTTGGGCAGCAACTTCAGCATTGTTAAAGTTTTCAAGATCATAAATTTCAACGGCACCTTCACCTGTTGGTGACGCCTTAAGAGATTCAAGGACAATGCTGCCGATCTTTTGCCATTGTTTTTCATTTTGATCAGATTTCTTTCCAAGACCTATAAGGATAAAACAATTTCCGCTTGATGAATAAACGCTTAAGGTTTGACCGAATTCTCCCTTAAATTTTGAATGTTTGATTGATGTTTTAAGAAGTCCATCAAG
Source organism: Alphaproteobacteria bacterium (assembly GCA_035531295.1). Classification (GTDB taxonomy): domain Bacteria; phylum Pseudomonadota; class Alphaproteobacteria; order UBA9655; family UBA9655; genus UBA9655. Next base: position 4,279 of record DATKTE010000205.1, on the reverse strand, counting down.
CTTTTTGTCCCAAGTTTGTGTGGGGGCAGGTAACTGATTTCCCTCATAGACGCCGAGGCATAATATCTTCTGAGCGATTGGTTTCTGAAATGCAATTTTAATAGCCATGATTTTTCTATCCTAAATTATTTTCTTATTTATTAATTAAGAAGGTCTTGGTCAAAAGTGTCAATGGCTCTTTAGGGATTTTGTTTTGACAGCGTTGAAAAATTTAGTGCATTTGGGTTAAATGATGAAGATTCGTATTTTAAAGGCCAATTAAAAATTTTGATTTTTCCGAAATGTAATGTAAGATAATAAATATATAATGAGTGAAGTGCATGCATAATGAAAATTGTTGAGAGTTGTTTAAATTTTGAAATTACCTTCATATTTTAACAATTTTTTTGTGAAATCTCTGTAAACTAAAATAAAGTATATTGGCACCGTCGAGGATGATTCTTATGAAGGATAGCGTGCGGACTTCCGCATATTTTTTTCTATATCTTGCAGTTGCCCTTGGGGGCTTTGTACCTTTTGCTCTTGAAGGTGCCGTTGAACTTCAACCCCATCGAGCTTACTACACACTTTCAATGGTAGGGCGCCCGACGCTTAATACGAATGTTACCGAAGTACGTGGGACAATGATGTTGGAAATGAATAAGGTTTGCGGCGGCTGGACTGTTCAGCAGCTTACTGAATTAATACGCTATCATGACGATGAAACCGTTGAACATATTCGATGGGGGTATGTGACTTTTGAGTCTGATGATGGCGCGCTTTTAAAGTTTTACACTTTCCGGAAATCAGATGATAAACTCGTTGAAGATATCAGTGGTGTTGCAAAGAAAAATGAAAAACTAGCAGAAGCCTTTTATCAAAAGCCTAAGAAAATGACACTTAGGCTTCCCGAAGGGGTTCTTTTCCCCATTCAGCATACGATAGAACTGTTAAAGACTGCTGAAAAAGGAGGGCACTTGTTTCCCCAAATCGTATTTGATGGCAGCACGGCTGAGGGCGCTACTCAAATTAATACCTTCATTGGCGCTAAAAAAGTTGGAGAGGTAAATCCGACTAATAAGGGGGATCATCAGTTTGCAGGTCAACCCTTTTGGCCAATCCGTTTTACAGTTTATGGACTTGGAAAAACCGATTATGAAGCTGATTATGTGACAACCCAAGAGCTTCTTCCCAACGGAATTATAAAGCAATATGTCATTGATGATGGGGCAATAAAAATACACGGTGTTCTGGAGCGCATTGAACTTTTGAATAAAGAAGAGTGTTAAGTCTTGACAGATGGGGCGAAAAGAGTATTCTGCCACCAGTTTCTAAAATGGATTTATGACGATGGCAAAGAAAAACACAATTACAATTAAGATGGAAAGCACTGCTGGGACAGGGTTTTTCTATGTAAAGAAGAAAAACCCACGGGAGCTCACTGAAAAACTGGTTATGCGCAAATATGATCCAAAAGTGCGCAAACACGTCGAGTTTAAAGAAACAAAGATAAAGTAGCGTCATCCCGGAATTTAAAAAACCCTTCGTGACCCCCTTTTGGGGGAAGCGTTAGGGTTTTTTAATATCTAGGGTTTGGTAAGAATTGATAATAGAGTTTCGAAATTTTTTATTGTAATTTTTAAATAAAACACTATCTCTATTCTAGATATTAATAATTTAATGATGGTAAAGTGTTATGTTTAGACTTACTTCCAGTTTTAAATACATATTATTCTTTCTTTTCGTCTTGAACTCAAGCCTCACCCAAGCTGTCTACCTGTTAAAAGTTGAGGATGGGGTGGAACTTCAAGAAGAAGACAAGCAAGCCATTCATACGGTTTATAAAAAATTTGCTTTTCCTTCTGGGACTAAGTTCCGTGACAAGCCGCATAAATATTCGAAAGTGCTTGAAAATTATGCAAAAGAGGAAGCTCCAGAAACGGCTTTTATTCAGGATAAAATATACAAGGCTTGTCCTCATTTGAAAGGGCGCGTTCAAGTATTTGAAGTGCCGACTTTTCTTTGGGAGCTCCATGCGATCAGTAAAATACTTACCGATTGTGAGTTTGGCACTTCATTTTTTGCAAAGCGTAATGAAAATCAAACTCAGTGTTATAACGCAACTTACTTTGATTTAAATAAAGGTCTGGTTCAATATTTGGAAAAATATGATGGGAATTTTTGGAATGACTGCAAAGAGATTTTGTTAGGCCTTCTGGACCCCATCGTTAAGCTTTCGAAAGAAGATAATTCTGATAAAGCTTTTTCCAATTATATTGATATTTTTCAGTCAAATCAATCAACTCAAAGGCAAGATTCATCCTCTTCTAACTTTTTTGATTGGATACAACCTTTAGTCAGTGAACATTCTTGTCTCACAGAAAATGGAGTTTCCACTTTCGCACGCATGTGGGACATAGAACAGGAATCAATCCAAAAAAATCGAGGTCTTATTGTGCGCGGTACACGGGGGTGGGCATTACCTTTTAATCAGGATCAGTATTATATTGATCTTGAGTCTATACCTAGCAAAACAGAGAGGCCCTTTCTAGATGCTGTGACAGCAATTTCTTATGGATATTCTTTTTTATCAGGTTACCTTTTTGATTCCTTTAATATGGAAAGAAGCGCTTGCCCCTATATTTTTATGAAACACAGAGCTTGGTATAATAATCCTGATTCAGTTTCCCGGGTTGGTTATGCGCTTGAACTTAATAAGCAGTGGTTTTACGAATATGGCGTAAGACTCTTTTACTTTCCGAGGGTCAATGACTGGGAGGGAATTTTTAATCAAGGCGAACACTTTCATCCTCGTTCCTTAAGGGTTTGGGCCAGCCATTTTTCAAGTTCTTCTTCCGTTTCAAGAGAACACCAAAGTAAAGACATAGGGGCTACATACGGCCACAATTTCAATCTCGATGTGGAGGTAACACAACAGCTTCCTCTCCAAAATCTTTTAAATTCAACCTTTAGCCCAGAACAAAATGCAAAGGAAATGGTAACCAGTTATTTTCTCTTGTTTGCAAAGTTTATCGCCGAAAACAGTAAAATTGTTACGATGAGAGGGCAAGTTATCTCTTCGAATGAAGATCCTAGGGCCAAATACTGCCTTCTCAATCAGCGCTTAATTTTTGATCATTATTACTATGGGCGTCGTCCTGAATTTTATAGCTCTTGCTACTTTGACATAGCCTTAAAGCAAGTGGATCCCGCAGATTATTATGAGAAGGGGAATCAATATAAAGATAGTAAAAAAGAACTTCAAAAAGCTGAGGAATTTTATAAACTTGCAGCGGCCCAAGGACATGAGAAAGCTCGAGAGAAGTTGAGTACTATTTATTTTGGTCGAGGAGCCAATTTCGAAGATGAAGCACAAATGGCCCTGGCTTTTAAATGGTATAAAAATGCAGCAAAGCTTGGTCATAAATTTGCAATTCGTCAACTCCTTGATCTATACAGAGGTAAGATTGAAGGGCTAGAAAACCAAAAAAATCCTGAAAAGGAAAATTATTGGAAAATTCAATTGGCCAAAAATAAAAGCATGTGAATTTACTCTTCTAGGACTAATTTAACCTGAGTTAGGCATAAAAAATAATAAAAATTTATAAATCAAAAGGTTGGTTGAGTAGTCTGGGAGTAACACCCCTGGCTAGGGGGGCTATTGAATTTTATCTAAACGGTGGCTCATCAAAGTTGCGCAGTTTTCGAGAGTGGATCATCAAATCCCCTTTATCTAGCTCTGCTTCAAGTATACGAATGGTTTCAATGCCAATATGAAGATGCTGGGAAACGCTTTGTTTATAAAAGTTATAGGCCATGCCCCGAAGTTTTAATTCACCATGAATCGGTTTATCCGAAACACATAAAAGGGTTCCGTAGGGAACACGCATACGAAATCCATTAGCCGCAATGGTTGCAGATTCCATATCAAGGGCAATTGCACGACTTTGTCGAAAACGTTCCATCATGACTTGGGAGCGGAGCTCCCAATTTCGGTTATCTGTTGAGACGACCGTACCTGTGCGCATACGATCTTTTAAATTTATCCCTTTTTCCCCAGTTATATTGGCAACAGCTTGTTGGAGAGCCGTCTGGATTTCGGCAATAGGGGGAACAGGAACCCAAGTGGGCAGATCCTCATTTAAGACTTGATCTTCTCTGACATAAGCATGGGCTAAAACGTAATCACCGAGCCGTTGGCTTCTACGTAAGCCTGCGCAATGTCCCAGCATGAGCCAACAATGGGGACGTAAGACGGCCAAATGATCCGTGATCGTCTTGGCATTCGTGGGGCCAACTC
>DATKTE010000204.1:0-3113 GCA_035531295.1 Alphaproteobacteria bacterium | reverse complement strand
CACTTGGACTTGTGTTGTGATTGAGTCTATTAGATTGCTCATCGGATATCTCCGGCCTTCAGTGCATCTCCGTTGCATACTTCGGATGTTCCGAGAGCTAAACGGAGGGCTGGAACATAGCCAGATACACCCCAATCGGCTACTTCTTCAACTATCAGAAAGCAGCCGCCAAAGGCTTGATCGGTATTCGATGGATCCAATTGCACCACATCATTAATTTTAACAGATAGTACCAAAATCTCGTTTGTAACTTCCATTTCTAGGATTTCAACCACTTCACTCTCCATTATATTCTTTTGTATCTTATAGGCCCGGTCGTAGCGGCTATTTTCTCGATAAATTCATCTAAAGGGATCTCTCGTTTTACTCTCGATAGCCCGTGGTGATACGATTCCGGGGACTGTTCAAAATTGTCTCTATAAATCTTTGCGATATTATGGACATCGTTTGGATACTCAGACTTAAATACTTGCTCTGAATTGCCTTTGTAACGATGAAAAATTCTATAAACAATTGACAAGAAAATACTCCTTTTTCCTTGGGTTTAATCTTATCTACAGCATTCGCGCCCCCATTTGAACCAATTTTTAAGAATTAGACGTAAAATATAGTTTGATATCAATAAAAGGAGTGCAAAATGGAATTAGTTGTATTTTACGCCCTTACTTTTTTGGGAACCCCTTACGCTTGGGGAGGGGAAGGAACAACAAAGGCCCCCGGGTATGACTGTTCGGGATTTATTCAGAAAGTGTTATCAAAATTTGGGGCCGATCCTGAATTGGATCAAAGCGCGCAAGCTCTTTATCGTCATTTCAAAAAAGACCAAGATTCAAAATTTGTTTTGGAGAAAGGAAGCCTATTATTTTTTGGAACAAGGAGGAAGATTGTTCATGTCGCCCTAGCTATCGATAAAAATAACATGATTGAATCGGGGGGGGGAGGTTTCCGAACGAGATCGACCCAAAGGGCTCTAATTGAAAATGCCCTTGTCAGAATTCGCCCTATTCGCAGCCGAAAAGACTTTGTAGCGGCTATTTTACCTTATTATCCTCTAGCTTTTCCCGTCAAGATCCTGTTAAAACGCCCTGTAAAATAGCGGCTATGATTGCAGCGATACAAGTCATTATACAAATCAGGAAAGCGGAGTTTTTTTGTTTTTCTTTGGATACTCTAACTTCGGTTGCTGCTAAATTTTTCTCGATATCATTAATAGAATCATCCATTAGCGCAATCTTTACTTTAAAATCCCCGTAGGTTTCTAGGATTCTTTCTGTTCTTGATACTTCGAATTGAAGCTTTTCCAGTTTGATAAATATCTGATTTAGCTCTTCGATCATAGCTTGCCCCTTTCCATGCCTAGATCAAGCTGACTTTGCTATTGGTAACTAGTCTCAGACTGGCAAAAACGGCCCCTAGAATACCGCTGAAAGACTCGGGATTTGAAGAGATCCACTCTTTTAATCCTGGGACCAACGGCGACAAAGCAACGAGAAGGCTAATCCAAAAGGTTTTGCTTTTTAATATGTTTTTTTCCATGACTGGCCTCTAAATATAATTTCTATTTAATTATATCAGAGTTTAGGAGGGGGTTTTTTGAAATGCTTTCCCTAATGCCATTGAATTTTCCCCTTAGATACCATTGGGAGCTTTGGGGGCTTTGGGACCGCTATAAGATCATCTATAACCTGCCTCATGCCCGGGCTTAGATAACACTTGCCCGTTTGCTCGTAAATTGCATCTACACTGATCGCTACACACGTATCACAAATAGAATTACCTGTTTTTTCGGCAAGAAGTATTAGGTTAGACTCTTGTTTTCCATCGCAGAATTTACAAACTTGACCCGCTGGAACCTTGATCATCATAAATTCCTATTCCTCAATAATATGACCACAATTTTTGCAGTACCAATGCCATTTAGTGGGGGATTCTACTCGAAAACCCAGATTTAGAGTACCGCAGATCTCACAGATATCTCATTCATCGTTCTCGAATGTCAATCTGTAATAAAGGTCGAGCTTCTCCATGGTTTATTCCAGGTCCACTTCGGTTCTTAAAATCGATAGGTCATAATTTGGAAGGAAAAGAACTTTAACCCCTGCTTTCTCCCCCGCTAATTTAAGGCTGTTTGCAATTCTCATGAGCCGATTTTGACTAATCGGTTGTTTTGGCCTCACAAGAACTATATCGCCTTCTTTCAGCTCCATGACTTCAAAATCGGGTATCGAGATCTCGTTTTCCAGCATTTTTTTCAATTTCCCGTTATTTGGAGGGGCTGGGATTTGAACCCATACAGGCAGCACCTCGCATGACCAAGGCCCCTCCCCTCCTTGAACTCAAAGAGAAGTTATACCAGGGCCGGGAGCAAGTCAAAGGGGTTAGGGATTATCCTGTATAGTACGATACATTATCTATGGGATTGGTTTACGTGCAAGTTGGGGGTTGAGGTTGCGAGGTAGGCGGAAGGCGCGGGAGTCGAACCCGCAGAGCTGCCATAAGCCCTTTTCCTTCCGTTTTTTCTAATCCTTTGGCGTGATTTCTTCAAGTCTTACGACTAAGGCTTCGTGCTTCTCTTCTACCAGGCAAAGCGCGGCCTCATAAAATGTTCGTAGTTGTTCATTGTGACGTATTTGCTCTTTTATTAAATCGGTCCTTAGCACACTAAGCGCATCTTTTTTAATCAAATCAATCTAATCCTTTTGCGTGATTTCTATAAATTTTTCGAATCTTAAGACTAAGGCTTCGTGTTTATCTTGTAGCAGATCAAGCGCGACCTCATAAAGTTGATTGAGACGTATTTGGCTTTTCATAAAATCGGTCGCTATAACATTAAGCGCATCATTTTTAATCAAATCAATATCCACCCGTAATAATGATATATCCACTTACATCCACTTCTTTATGACCCATGTGGACGGCTATCTCTGGTGCCTCAGAATCACGGCCTGGATCTGCTCCAATTCAGCCTCCATTCTCGACTGCGCGTCCCGATTAATCTTACCCTCGACAGGATTATGATCAATTACACTTTCCATCGATTCCTTTATGGCAAGTATCAGCAAGTCCACTAATTCAGCTTTTGTAAATCGATCGGCGATAAGAGTGAGAATTTT
>DATKTE010000203.1:0-6840 GCA_035531295.1 Alphaproteobacteria bacterium | reverse complement strand
GCGTTACCCACAGGGTCCACAGCCCTGCCTAGCTTAGCTAGGGAGCTACTAGGGGGCTGGTGGACTTGTGGATAACGCTCACCCCCCAAACCGGACATTTCTAAATTGCACAATGCGGACATTTCTAAATTGCGTTGACATCGGGTAAATAGCGCGCCGTTTTGACTGGTTATGATGAGATTGTTTTTTAAGAGAGGAAAATGACTAAAAATGAACTCTGGGAAAAACTCACATTTTCCCTCTAAGATAGGTGTTAATTCTGGCCAAGTTGAACTAAAGCTCGTTTCTGCTAAATGTTCATAAACTTCATAGGTTTGTTTTATAAAAGAATAAATTGCTTTTGATAAATCTTTCTCGGATTGATTAGCGCGCCAAGCCTTATAAAGTGGTGTGCATGTTTTTAAAACAAGGGTGTCCAATTGTTGAATAAGCAATAAAAAACTCTTTGAATTTTCATCTCCTTTTATCATAGAGTTAATTGATTTTTTATTTTTCAATAAATCAAATGTTTTTAGGACAAGAAATGGATTCGGATAGTCATATTTTGCATCTTCATCAATGACAATTTCTTGTTTCTGCGTCGTTTCGTCGCCCTGTTCCTCCCCGAGCAGCGGGGGAAAAGCGTGAGTCTCCCACGGGATCGGGGCTTTGAAACTATCGCTTTGGTTTAAAAGACGCATACATGCCATCATTGCTTTTGTTTTCCTTAGATGACGAACCATATAAAGACGTCGCAATGAAGTTTGTGCGTCTTTACAATAATTAAGACGCGTTTTTGTTCTATTATAAAACTTCAAATTAGTTTTTGATAAATTATGATTTGCTAATATTTGTAATGTTTGAGGGTCATAAGCAATATCATGCCATTCTTTACAGACCAAAGCTAAACTGAGTAAAGCATCGTCAGCCTCTCGAGCTGCAAAATAAAAAATAAGTTGTTTAATCTCAGCTGGTAAAGCCTCTGTCGTTGTTTCTTCTTGTTTTGTTTCTTTGATTTTTTTCCTTTGGGGGCCGGAATTTATAGAAAATTCTTTTGAATCTAATAAAGGTTCTTCTCTCTTTCTTTTTTCCATTGCATCAGCGGAACTTACCAAAAAAATAGAACTCAACAAAAAAATAAATATTCTGAAACTAGAATTCAACACCATTAGAAAATCTCATAACAAAAAAAAATAACAAGTAATATTTATTTCATAAAGTAAATAAAAAACAAGAAAATATTATAACAGCTCACCTCTTTGTGTTAAGAAAGACAGGGGATGAGCTGTTACTAAGGTCTTAAGCAGCCTTGTTTCTCAAAAGAGACTTTGGATCACTATAAGCATACCCTAAATCATTGGCGACCGCTTCATAGGTAATATGCCCACGGTACACATTAAGACCTTCCATCAGATAGGGATCATCGAGGAGAGCTTTTTTGTATCCTTTACCTGCGAGGGCTAAGACGAATGGTAGGGTTGCATTGTTAAGGGCAAAGGCAGATGTGCGCGCAACGCCCCCTGGCATGTTGGTGACACAATAGTGGACTACCCCATGCTCAATATATGTGGGATGGGTGAAGGATGTAGGACGACTTGTTTCAAAGCATCCGCCCTGATCAATTGCGACGTCGACGAGAACCGAACCTTTTCGCATTTTTTTAACCATGGCTTCAGTAACAAGCTTTGGCGCGGCAGCTCCTGGAACAAGAACGGCTCCAATCACCAGATCCGAATCCACAACGCACTGTTCGATCGTTTCTTGGGTAGAGTAAAGAGTCCCTAACTTTGAGCCAAACACCATATCCAGTTCAGCCAAACGATAGATAGACCTATCTATAATCGTAACATGCGCTCCAAGACCCATCGCCATACGAGCAGCATTCGTTCCAACGACACCGCCTCCGATAATTGTGACTTTCGCAGGTTTGACACCAGGTACGCCGCCAAGTAAAACCCCTGCACCACCTTTCTCTTTTTCAAGGCAGTGTGCTCCGACTTGAATTGACATGCGACCTGCAACTTCGCTCATTGGCATCAAAAGAGGAAGTCCCCCTCTTGGTGAAGTCACTGTTTCATAAGCAATGGCCACACATCCTGAATCCACAAGATCCTTAGTTTGTTCGGGATCAGCTGCGAGATGGAGGTATGTAAAAAGAATTTGCCCGGAACGAAGAAGTTTGCATTCATTGGGTTGCGGTTCTTTTACCTTTACAATCATGTCAGCTATTTCAAACACTTCTTCAGCTTTTGCTGCAATCATTGCCCCAGCTTCTGCATAATCTTCGTCGCTCACACCGATTCCAAAACCGGCATTGGTTTCGACAATAACCTGATGGCCATTATGAATAAGCTCCCGCACGGAAGAGGGGACAAGCCCCACACGGTACTCATGGTTTTTAATTTCTTTAGGAACACCAATTCGCATTCAAACTCTCCTTTAATTAGGCTTGTAGCTGTACCAAGCAGAGCATTGCGGTGTCAAGAAGAAGGATTGAGATCTGTTAAAGAGGAGCGTTTGCAGAGCAAGAATATGTATACATTTTCTCAACTCTTTCTATCTTTATACTTGAATGCATGATCTTTTCCGCGGTTAATGATTACCTACAATCTGACACTTAAAATTATCACAGAAAGTATGGGGATTAAGTTTTTTTTGGCAGTCGCTATGAGTCACGCATGGTACATTTGTACCTACAATATTATACGCGCTCAGATTGGTGCTAATTAATAAAATCGTAGCTAAGCTAAAGCAAGAGCACTGAATGACTTTTTTCATTAGAGTTTCCTTTTTACGATATATTCTATCATAAAATATACTTTTTAAGTTTTAAAATCTGATTAGTTTTATAAGAATAAAGAGGAGGAGCTGGTCCTTTATCCAGGAGCAGGTCTCTTGGACCGCGGGTGGGCGTCCCGGTAAGCTTGGTAAATCTTGTCTTGGGTTAGATCTGTATAAATTTGAGTTGAGCTTAAGGAGGCATGTCCCAAAAGTTCTTGAATATGCCTTAAATCTCCACCACTTTCTAAAAGATGGGTGGCAAAACTGTGGCGCAAAGCATGAGGGGTTGCTGTTCCAGGAAGGCCAAGTTCAAGACGTAAATTCCGTAAAGTCCTTTCAATGATAACGGGATTTAAACGCCCTCCACGAGCCCCTCGGAATAAGGGCTTATCTGGCCCGGAAGGGTAGGGGGATGCTTTCAGATATTGTTCAACCTTTGCAGCGACAGAAGCTAATAGAGGCACATGGCGTTCTTTCCCTCCTTTTCCTTTAATAAGAAGGAAAGACGCAGTCCAATCTGTACCATTCAAATTTAATGCTTCCGAGATGCGCAAGCCACAGCCATAGAGTAACATAAAAAGAGCTTGATCCCGAAGCTCCATCCATGTCTCTGGCTTTCGGTCCATAAGGTTAAGAGACTGTACCTCTGATAAGGGGCGAGGAAGCCTTTTATCTAATCGAGGGGAAGAAATGACCTCAAAGGCAGAAGAAATCGTATGCCCTTGGCTCCTTAAATATCGCACAAAAGATCTAAGACTAGAGAGAAGACGTGCCGTTGTTCGTTTGCTGGACCGCTCCCGCATACGGCTGGCTAAAAATGCACGAAGGTCTATCGGCTTTAAAGTTTCAAGCCCCTTTAGGTTGAGAAGTTCTCCCGTATGATCACGCATAAAAATAAGGAAATGCTTTAGATCTGAATAAGTGGCGTGAACAGTGTGCCATGAGGAGCGCCGCTCAAAGACCAACTTTTGGTAATAGCTCGCAAGCCAACGCTTAAGGTCGTCAGAGGCAAATCCCAGAGACTCTTGAAGACGACGAGCGGAGCGCTCTTCCATCTTAAGCTACACTGATAGTTTGACCCGTTTTTTTCCAATCGGTTAAAAAGTCGGACAACCCTTTGTCAGTAAGAGGATGATAATAAAGTTGACGTAAAACCTTTGGGGGAATGGTGACGACATCGGCCCCCATTCGCGCGGCTTCCACAACATGAAGGGGGCTTCTTATAGAAGCTGCTAAAACTTCCGTCCTAAAATCAGAGTAATTGCTGTAGATTTCTACTATTTGATGGACCAGATCCATCCCCGTTTCTCCCACATCATCCAACCGGCCAATAAAAGGAGAAATGAAAGTCGCTTCTGCTTTTGCTGCAAGGATGGCTTGGGCTGGTGAAAAACATAAGGTGACATTCACAAGCGTTCCTTCTCCCGTTAAGATGCGACAGGCCATCAGCCCTGGGGGCGTTAAGGGGACTTTAACTGCAACGTTGGTCGCAATTTTTGCAAGGTATCGTCCTTCCGTAAGCATTCCTTCTAGATCAGTCGCTGCGACTTCAGCGCTTACAGGACCTGGGACAAGGTCGCAAACTTCAGCGATGACTTCTTCAAAACGTCGGCCAGACTGGGCAATAAGGGTAGGGTTGGTTGTGACGCCATCGACAAGGCCCGTTTCGACAAGGGAGCGAATTTCCTCCACATCGGCTGTATCAACAAAAAATTTCATGAGCTATGATCCTTTCATTATAAGAATGAGCATATTATGAGTTCGAATTCATCATCTGTAAAGGAATCTACAAAGGTTTCTGTACTCTTGCCAGTTCCTTTGGATCATTCTTTTGATTACATGGCAGACCGTTCCCTTTTGCCGGGAACGTTGGTCCAGGTTTCATTTGGGCCTCGCAGACTTTATGGAATTACTTGGGGTGAAAAGAATCATAGTGCTTCTAAAACGCTAAAAGCCATTTCGAAGGTTTTTGAGGATGTAAGGCTGCCAGACGTTAGCTTAACCTTCATTGAGTGGGTGAGCGATTATACAATGTCTCCCCGCGGGCAAATTTTAAAAATGGCCCTTCCTGCCCCTGAAGTTTTTGAAGCCAAAGGAGAAAGTCTCTACGGTCTTGCAAAGCCCCCGCAACGCATGACACCTCAACGTCAAAAGGTGATTAATTTTTTTAAAGTATCTATAGAAGCCCTGCCTTTAGCTGAGATTTCTGAAAAAGCTGAGGTGAGTGAAGCGGTGTTAAGAAGCCTTCTAAAAGAAGGCGTTTTAAGTCTGCAAGGAGAGCGGCCATGGGTCCCTCCAACTGCTCCGCCTCGAAGGCTTCCTCAGAAACCTCAGCTCTCTTTAGATCAACTTGTCGCTGCAGAAGATATTAAGAAGAGCCTTGAATCTCATACTTTTCATACCATCCTTTTGGAAGGCGTTACAGGTTCAGGGAAAACAGAAGTTTATTTCGAAACGATTGACTATGTTCTTCAAAGGGGAGGGCAGGTTCTTATCATGCTACCGGAGATCTCTTTGACGGCTCAATGGCTGCAGCGATTTGAAACCTGCTTTGGCTTTAAACCTGCAATCTGGCATTCAAATATTACACAAAGTCAAAGAAAAGCTACATTTCGCGCTCTTCTTGAGGGAAAAGTATCTGTCCTTGTTGGAGCACGCTCTTCGCTTTTTCTCCCCTTTCCAGATCTTAAGCTTATCATCGTGGATGAAGAACATGATGGCTCCTATAAACAAGAGGAAGGCGTCATTTATAATGCTCGAGATATGGCTGTTGTCAGGGCTCGCTTCAGTCAAGCCACCTGTGTCCTTGCTTCAGCAACGCCTTCCCTTGAAACAGAATTAAACGTTCGCTCTGGAAAGTACCGTCATATTCAATTAGCAGATCGATATGGTGGGGCGGAAATGCCTGATGTGAAGCTTATTGATATGCGAAAAGTAAAAAAAACAGCACACTCCTGGATTTCACCCCCCTTGCATAAAGCTCTGCAAGAGACTCTGGCCAGAGGTGAGCAGGCTATGCTTTTCTTAAACCGACGAGGATATGCACCATTGTTAATGTGCAAAGGTTGCGGCGATCGACTCATGTGTCCTCATTGTAGCGTTTCTCTGGTTCAGCATAAGTTCAAAGACAAGCTCCTTTGTCACCACTGTGGATATATGACACGTCTTCCCGTTTCATGCCCTGCTTGTCACGAGGAGGGCAGCTACAGCCCCATAGGGCCTGGCGTGGAGCGCATTTATGAGGAAGTCAAATTGATGCTCCCAGAAGCTCGCTGTGCGTTAATGACAAGTGATCAATTAACGACAGCTCAAAGGGTTTTTGAGCGGGTTCAACAAATTCAAGACCATGAAGTGGATATTCTGATCGGTACTCAAATTATGGCCAAAGGTCACCATTTTCCCTTGTTAACATTGGTAGGAATTGTAGATGGTGACAGTGCCCTTTCAGGAAGTGATTTAAGGGCGTCTGAAAAATCCTTTCAGCTTTTACATCAGGTGTCGGGGAGGTCTGGCCGTGAAACTCGGAAAGGGCAGGTGCTTCTTCAAACCCATGTTCCAGAGCATCCTGTTATGCAGGCGCTTGTTCACCAAGATCGAGGAGAGTTCTTTGCCCTTGAGTCCGAGCAAAGGTTTCTACATGGTTTTCCCCCTTACGGACGGCTTGCTGCCCTTATTCTTTCAGGGAAAATGAGTCAGGAGGTTGAAAAAACAGCCCGTATGCTGGCCAAAAGGTTCCCACTTCTTGAAAAAGCCGAACTCCTAGGCCCAACCCCAGCCCCCCTTCCTTTTTTAAGGGGACATCACCGCTGGCGGCTTCTTGTGAAGACAACAAAGGATTTTCCTCCCCAACCGCTTCTTAAGGCTTGGCTTTCTAAGGTGTCTCTACCGTCTTCTGTAAGGATCCAGATAGACATCGATCCTTATAGTTTTTTTTGAATTGAGACTCGGCTTGAGGTACGGTAAAGCATTAAATCTCGGAGTACAACTCCGAGGTTTAATGATATATTGTCTGATGGGGAATGCAGCTTTAAAGCTATTTCACAGCAAGCACATCGACCTTTTCTATAACGGGAGAACTTG
>DATKTE010000202.1:0-5161 GCA_035531295.1 Alphaproteobacteria bacterium | reverse complement strand
TCCTTTCTAGAAAGAAGAGCGACACGTTTTAATGCCACTACAATGAGTAACTTTCTAGATGGATTCTATAGAAAAGACCCAAATGCCCTCAATTTAATGAGAAAATTTCTTAATGAAGAAATGCATACATTGAAATTAAGGATAGAGTGTCGGGTTCGTTCTTTTAGAAGTCTTGAAGCTCTTTATGATAAACTCAGAAACAAACAAATTAATTATCACGATCTTACAATGCCAGATTGTCCTTCTACAAAGGTATTTGAGTATAAACATTCCAAAGATTTTTTTCTATCTAGGCGCTCAGTCCCCTCAACGGACCCTCTTTTAGCAGTCATTGCAGGCAAAAGAATCGCATCCATGATCAACGACCCCATTGGTTTTTACAGGGTGGCATCGCTGCTTCGGAATGAGCCATTTGCAGAGCAGAGAAATCGTGCACAAAGCATTTTAGAGGGTATACGAAGCTGGGAAACAAGTAAGAAGCCTGAGGAGAAGGCAGCCTATCAAAAACTCAATGTTCGTCAACGAGCTAAGCTTGAGTTTTTAACGAATTACAACGAACACCAGAAAATTGTTGACTCGCTTTTGCGTTTACCCGCAGAAGGATTTACGACGCACGAAGTCGTTAAAAATCTTCTTTTAGCTGCTAGAATTACAGATTATGCTTTTCGTATCGGGCGCAAGCATAGCTCCAACTGTATACTATTCTCCGAATCTCTGTCATCTGTAAATGAGCAAGCTGCAAAGCTTCTGCCTCCTGGTTCCATTCTCCCAGCTAATGTCTATTTGTGGACGCTTTATGCTCCTTCAAGTAAAAAACCATTTCCTGGAGTAATGGACATGGCGCGGAGCAATTCTCAACTAAACCCTGATAAAATGAGACTTTTTTATTTTCAGAGAGCATATCAAAGAGGAGAAACTATGGAATCTAAAAATGTTTCACCTGAGCTCGCTGAAGCCATGAAATTTTATATCCATACAAGCTTGGAGAATGAAATGGGGTTGGAATATAACCTCGATAATGAGAGAATTTACGGAGACTTTGAGACCCTCGCTCACCACAGTTGGTTGTATGAACATGGAATTGGAGTTCCCAAAGATTTAGAAAAAAGCAAAGAACTTAGCCTTGCAACAGCAACTATTTTAGTTAAGTGGCAGCAATGGGACTTAGCTTGTCAGAGATTACGATGGGGGGCAAGAAAAGGGTATAAGTGTCATATGGATCAACTCCGGATAATGGGAGATGAACATCTCGCAAGAGGCACGCAGTTTAGTGCGGAAGGAAAGCATTTTGAGGCTTTTCAAGCTTATAAACTCTCAGCAAGTCACGGTAATTTAGAGGGATTGGTGCGTAGTGCTAACTGTTTGCACACAGGTATAGGTGTAGAAAAAGACCTTAAGCAAGCTGAAGAATTATATAAAAAAGTTCCTGAGGATATCTTGCAGAAATGGCAACTGAAAAATGGAATCCAACTGGAACTTCCCCTTAAGGACGAATAACAGACAGCACGCTATTCCTCCCCTATCGTTTCTGAACAACAACCCCCAAACCTTCTCGACCATCCAGTTGAAGGGTTTGGGGATAGGTTTTTCGCGCTATGTAAAAGCTCACAAGAGTAAGGCTCAGCGATTGATTCTGTTAGAACTTTTAAGATCTTATTAAAAAAGTCAAAGTTTTGAATTGGCTATATAACGTTCTCAAGACTTTTTAATGAATCTTTCGCTCAGGCAAGGGAGGGACTGGAAATCTTCCTACCATGAGATTCCAATAGTTCCATGATTTTGCATCAATGATGCCTGGAGGAAGGTGATCAAGTGCCTCCTTAAAGGCAACCATGCCAAGAGCCTTCTTGATAATTAAAACATCATTTAAAGTTCCATAGGTCATAACATGAGCCATAAATGTATAGGGATCCTCAAGGGCGTCTTGTGGGCTTTTAAACCAGATAAGCCTTTGCGCCACTTTTTCAAGTTCTTTTGTGTGAGGTATCTTTAACATCATTTTGCCTTTGGGTTTTTTGAAGTTCTGCTACTCGGAATGGGATTTTATCTATCTCAATATTCTTGGTAACTGTCATGAGGTAATCTTTTACTTTTTTTGGCAAATTTCCTAGGTCGCCCCCTTCAAAATACACCAAAGCTTTTAATGAAATTTGAGGATTAAATTGCTTCCCATAAACTCTAGGAAAAGCTTTCTTTGTGACTCTGGTAAAATGGATAAATTTGGTTTCATGAGAATATTTTTCATCCCTTATTGCATCATATCTCTTTCAAGAGCTTATTTCAAGAAACAGATTTCAATTGCCCTCATTTCACATTGACGCTCTCCCACAGGACTTATATCCTACACTCCAAACTGAACTGGAATCCATATGCACCTCTATAGATCCATCGCCACAGTCGGGGGGTTTACCTTTATAAGCCGAATAACAGGATTCGTTCGGGATGCTTTGATTGCTGGAATTTTAGGCGTCAGTGGCTTGACGGATGCTTTTTTTGTGGCTTTCAAACTCCCAAACTTTTTCCGACGGTTCTTTGCGGAAGGGGCTTTTAATGCGGCTTTTGTCCCCCTTTTTTCAGGGATTCTGGTCTCCTCAGGCCCCGTTGCTGCTCGTCTTTATGGAGAAAAAATCTTTGCCCTTCTCCTCTTAAGCTTGACGGGCTTCGTATTTCTTTTCGAAAACCTGATGCCATGGGCGGTCTTTTTGTTCGCCCCTGGATTTGAAGCAACCCCTGAACGGTTTGATCTTGCCGTCACTCTTTCTCGCATTACATTTCCCTACATCCTTTTTATCTCTCTCGCCTCCCTTTTAAGTGGGATATTAAATTCAATGGGAAAGTTCGCAGCCCCTGCAGGAACACCCATTATTTTAAATCTAACAATGATTGCAGCCCTTCTTATGGCGTTTTTTGAATGGATTGCCCCTGGGAAAGGACTTGCGTGGGCTGTTTTTTTAGCCGGAATTCTTCAACTCTTGTGGCTTTGGGTGTCTTGTCATTTTCACGGCATGAGTATCAGGCTCACTCTTCCAGAGCTCACGCCTGACGCTAAATCTCTTATTCGCCTAGGAATTCCAGGCGCCATCAGTGCGGGTGTCATCCAGGTGAATCTTTTCATGGATATGATTTTTGCATCTTGGCTGCCTACTGGATCTATCTCTTATCTTTTCTATGCGGATAGGCTCAATCAGCTTCCCTTAGGCGTCATTGGCATTGCGGTAAGCACAGCCCTTTTGCCTGAGCTTTCCAAACATGTTAAAGCCGGCAATCATCAGACAGCTCACCATACACAAAATCGCGCCCTAGAATTTGCGCTCGCCATCACTTTACCTGCAACCATTGGGCTTATTGTGTTGGGAGGGCCCCTTGTCGCTCTCCTCTTTGAAAGGGGAGCTTTTACAAGTCTTGATGCCAGGTCAACGGGCTATACGCTTTCAGCATTCGCTGTAGGGCTTCCTGCTTATGTTCTCGTCAAAATTTTAAGCACCCGGTTTTTTGCCCATCAAGATACAAAAACGCCCATGAAAGTTGCCATTGCAGCGGTTGCCCTGAATTTTATCTTAAATTGTCTTTTCATTGGTCCCTTTAGTTATGTGGGCCTTGCTTTAGCTACGGCTCTTTCTGCCTGGTTCAATGCGCTTACCCTGGGCACCCTTCTTTACTTAAGAGAATGGATTGTTTTTGACGCGCGCATAAAGTCAGTCCTTCCCCGCCTTGTGATCTCCTCTTTTTTTATGGGACTTCTTTGCTATGGATTTCAAGTCGTGACGCCTTTCCCCAGAGGGCTTGTGATGCGTATAGGTGTTGTGGGGCTTTGGATTGTGGGCGGAACATTGGCTTACATTATGACGGCACGTCTCACGGGAGCATTCCAATTTAAAGATCTGCAAAAGTTTTTGAAAAATCAATCTTTATCGTGAAAGGTTTGCATCCCTCAAAAAACGTTCTATAAGAACGATAAAGGAATTGCTAGGTAATTAAAGATGAATCTCATTCGCTCGATTACAACTGTTGGTGGCTATACAATAGGTAGCCGATTGTTTGGATTTGTGCGCGAAGTTCTGACAGCGTCTTTCTTGGGCGCTGGAGCGACAGCGGATGCACTTACCATCGCCATTAGAGTCCCGTCCATGTTTCGCCGTCTTTTTGCAGAAGGCGCGTTTAATGCCTCATTCGTGCCCTCATTTGCAGGCCTGCTCGCAACAAAAGGGAGAGAGGAAGCTCGTACATTTGCAGAATACATATTAACGATTTGGGTCGGTGTCCTTTTTGTTCTCATGCTAGGCATTGAACTGTTCCTTCCCTTTCTTATCTCTCTTGCTGTCCCAGGATTTCAGTTAACACCGGGACGCCTTTATTATGTTATTGAATTTAGCCGCATTACTTTCCCCTTTGTTTTCTTCATATCTTTAACGGCACTTTATAGCGGGATCTTAAATTCTATGGATAAATTCGCCGTTGTTGCGTCATCCCCCATGATAGGAAATATGGTTATTATTGCCGTTGTCTTGAGTTTTTATGATCGGTTTAGCTCCCCCGGGTATGCTTTTGCCTGGGGAATTATGGCTTGTGGCATTTCACAGTGGATCTGGGTTTGGTTGCCTTGCATGAAAGAAGGGATGGGCCTAAGGTTTAGATGGCCACGCTTTGATGCAAATGTAAAAAACTTCTTTAAGATTTTAGCTCCAGCAGCCTTTGGCTCAGGCGTCGTCCAAATCAATCTTTTGGTTGGCACGTTTATTGCGTCCTGGCTTCCTACAGGTGCCATTTCCTACCTGAATTATGCAGACCGGCTGAATCAGCTCCCTTTAAGCGTTATTGGTGTAGCGGTCAGTACCGCACTTCTGCCCATCCTTTCACGTCAAATTCGCACTGAAGCCTGGGACAAAGCTCGTAGCACACAGGTGCAAGCTATTGAATTTTCTATGTTTTTGACACTTCCTGCCGCTCTTGCTCTCATTTTTCTGGCCGAACCTTTTGTTATGATGGTGTTTGAGCGAGGGGCTTTTACAGCAAACGATACGGCAGCAACGGCTTTAACCCTTCAAGCCTTTGCAATTGGCCTGCCCGCCTATGTGTTGATCAAAGTTTTCAGCTCGAGTTTCTTTGCACGCCAAGACACTTTAACCCCCGTCTATACGGCTTGCGCAGGGATTGTTGTGGA
>DATKTE010000201.1:0-5675 GCA_035531295.1 Alphaproteobacteria bacterium | reverse complement strand
CTTTCCTTTTTACCTGGGTTGGGAATAATAACATAAACCTTACTATCACTCATTCTTAAAGCGAGGCCATCATCATTTTCAGAGAGAATAAAACCACTATCCATCATGTCCTCAAATATTGCGATGGGTTTTTTGTTTTCTCTTAGGTAATCTAGAGTTTTAAAGTTTGTAGATTGTTCCTGAGAAGAATTTAACCCCTGATGCCAATTCTCTAACAAATCGCGTAAACCAGACTTCCGATTTTCTACCTTTTCTTTCCCTTTTCCTACTGAAGGAACATCATTGAATTGCATGTTAGGAAAATCCTTAAGATTAAACTGCTTTACAGTCTTCTTTCCAGCAGATTGATTGATTCGAGCTGTGGAAAAAGTGGTACAACAGCTCTCTTCGAGCGCTGAAATAGAACTGCCGGCCGCATGAGCAGATTGAGCAAATAATAAAGTTAATATAAAAAGTAGGGAATATTTTCTGTGAACCATAAGTAAATCTCCATTTAACAAAAATTACTAACATAAGACTTAATCAAGATATAGTTTGCCTTTCAAGAAAATTCAAGCCCTAAAGCTTGTCGATTTATATAGATTGTTACAGGGACTGGTTATCAAGTTGGTGCTTATGCCTCTTTATTTGTGCTAGAGTATGTTAAGAAAGGAAAAATTATGTGGCCGGATGTCATAGCGCTGCGAAATTTTTATGCAACACCCTTGGGACACGTCGTCAGGCGGATGATTCGTCGTCGCGTGCGTGAAATTTGGCCAGATGTTAAAGGGCGCAATATGATAGCCCTTGGCTATCCCACCCCTTTTTTAAGATATTATCGTGAAGAAGCCTCACGATTGGTTGCTCTCATGCCTGCCGAACAAGGAGCCCTGTCCTGGTCTCGCAAAACGCCTAACATTGTAGCTTTGACGGAGGAAACTCAGCTGCCCCTTGCAGACAAATCCGTAGATTTTGCTCTGGTTGCCCACACTCTTGAGTTTACATCGAATCCCCGCGGAATGATTCGGGAGATCTGGCGGGTTTTAGCTGACGGTGGTCGGTTGATTCTAATTGTTCCGAATCGTACAAGTATCTGGGCGCGAACCGAAAATACGCCCTTTGGTCACGGACATAGCTATAGTCTTTCCCAACTCAAAAATTTTTTAAAGGAAAATACATTTGCTCCTATACGTGCTGAGCATGCACTCTATATTCCTCCCTCTCAATCAAGAGTTTTGCTAAGCACTGCAAGCGCTTGGGAAAAGATAGGACATAAATGGTTCCGAAATCTATCAGGTGTTTTGATTGTTGAAGCTACGAAACAAATTTATGCTGGAACAAGGGTGAAGCAAGTCGTGTGGAATGAGAAAATGCGACTTGCTAAAAAATTGGTTCTACCTATTAAAAACTGATCCCCCTTTCTTTTTTGAAAATAATGCTTATATTACATAGATAATAATAGGAAGAATAAAAATGACATCAGGATTCGATCAATCGACCTTTTTTAATTCAATAACCAACTGGTTCCCCGATGTAATCGGTTGTTTGGGGGCCATAATTGTACTTGTCGCTTATGGTTTGCTTCAAACGGGGAAGTTAAAGTCGCGTGGGGCTCTCT
This sequence comes from Alphaproteobacteria bacterium, assembly GCA_035531295.1. Lineage (GTDB taxonomy): Bacteria > Pseudomonadota > Alphaproteobacteria > UBA9655 > UBA9655 > UBA9655. Next base: position 4,078 of record DATKTE010000201.1, on the reverse strand, counting down.
ATTCCTTTTTAAATTTTTTGTCCGCGGTCCTGATTATAATATCCCTGTTCTATTCTTGGAACCTTGCTGCTTTTATCATGGAAGTTGCCTGGATGGTAATTAGCGCTTTTGGAATGATTAAATATATTTTCTATAATAGATTTCGGCATAAACAATATAAAGCCTAAGTCGTTACTTACCATAAAATGGCAGAGCTGTGTGAAACTCCATGGCTTACGCGCGGTCTCTTGCATTTCTTCCTTAGGTTTCACTCGTCGACCATTTCCTTCGCAATATTTATGAAAATTATAGAAAAATTAATATTTATAGGGTATTAGTCAATAATATAATGCTACGAAAAATTCAGAGCTTAATTTGCAAGAATGGCATAAATAAGTCAGTCTATATTTATGAGAATACAGAACATTTTGAAGAAGTCAAATTTTTGAATTGGTCGTTTTCGGAATTGTAAACATTAAAAACCTCAATAAGGATGACCTTCATGAAGAAATTATTTTTAATATTTGCCCTGATTTTACTACCATTTTCTCAAGCTTTTGCTGGCGTGACCATAGAATATGATATAGAGGGAAGGACCGAACTTTCGACTAATTTAACCGGAAGGGGTGCTATTTCTGCGCCATCCGGATTCTATGATTTTAAGATGTATAACGGTTCGTTTTTGTCCTGTAAGGCCGATATGAATTTTGTTGAAGGGAATAGATACAAAATTTACAATACCACGGAAGGTTGCGGCATACAAAATTGTGGCACAGCTAAAGAATGCCCTCCTTTATGATCAAAGTATTAGAGCATCTGGCAAAAGAAAAGGCCAATTATGAAATGGGACATCTCATGGAAATCATGAGAAGATAATAAATATATACTGGGTATTGTCCCGCTTATTCATGGATTGCTCTCGCCATGGCATAGCCTGGGTTGCGGAAATGACGTTAGGGGATAGGCTTTTGAACGAGCTTTTCAATCTCTTTCAAAGAAGCTTCAGTTAACTTTTTCTTCTCTTTTGGCTCTCCTGAAAGCACTTTTTCAACAATGATAAGGGCTTCATCAACAGCTTGTTGCCTAAGTTTGTTCTTGGTTTCTTCTCTTTCAATCATCATGCGCGTCTGTAGAGCCTTTTCCTTATTCGTCATGAACTTTTCAAATTCGTGCTCGCTAGACTTTTTAAACTCCAAGGCCTCTGCTTCAGCGTAAGCTACAATTTTTGCAGCCTGTTCAATGGCATCCCTATGCTTTTGCTTATAAGAATTTAAGAGGCTCAAGGCTTCATCATGCAGGCGCTGTGCTTCTTCTAATTGGTGTGCAACTTTGCGAGAATGTTCATCAAGAGATTGAGTGAGAAAAGCAAAGGCACGCTTTCCAACAGCCCCCAGAAAAAGGACAAAGGCAATAAAAACCCAAAACTCTGGCGTTGAGTAATTCAAGCGTCTCCCCTCGTTCCAAGAAGCTTATGAGGTGGATACGAATGACCCGTTAGCTTTGTCAAAACTGCATTCGCGACCTCATTCGCTATTGACTCAATCTCTTTGCTTGCTTCTATTCGTGATCGATAGAGGTCTTGCTCTGCAAGGTGCAAACGGTCCTTCAGTTTGTCTAGGAAATCTTTTTGCTTATTTCCGATTTCAGAGGTTGTGGCACTTGCAATGGATTTAGCATGTTTGTGGGCCGTTTCTCTGGCGCTGTTCAGAGTCTTTTCATAATCAGCTAACAGATCTTCTGCTTGTTCCCGATAAGTGCTGGCTTTATTAATTTGTGCTTCGATTGTTTCTGCTCGGGTTTCAATGACGCGAGCAATTTTCGGAACCGCAATATAAGATAGGATAAAATAAAGAGCTAAGAAACACACGACCAGCCAAAAAAGCTGTGAGGGAAAAGTAGAAGTATCCAATTGAGGCATAACCTTAGCTCCCGCTCTTGGCCTATTTAAATAAAATCAAGAAAGCGATGAGAAGGGCAAAGAGGGCAACCGCTTCTGTAAGGGCGAAACCTAGGATTCCGACCGGGAAAACTTGTTCACGGGATGAAGGGTTTCGAGAAATGGAAGTGATGAGTGATGAGAAGATGAGTCCTATGCCTAGTCCCACTCCTGCAAGGGCAAACATAGCAAGCCCTGCCCCAATCATTCGTGCTGCTTCAACGTCCATTGTATTCTCCTTTTCTAATGTAGGTTGATTGCGTCTTGTAAATAAATACAAGTTAATATGGTAAACACATAAGCTTGTAAAATGGCAACAAGGATTTCAAAAGCGGTGAGCAAGATGTTCACGGCGAGGGGGGCAATTCCAAAGATTCCCAGGATGACCGTAAAGCCCGCAAAGACTTTGAGCATGGTGTGACCCGCCATCATATTGGCAAACAGACGGACGGAAAGACTTATGGGCCGCGAGAGATAAGATAAAATTTCAATGGGAACAATAAGGGGGAGCATATAAATCGGTGCGCCTTTGGGAACGAAGAGAGAAAAATAATGAAGGCCATGGCGAATAAATCCAACCAGAGTCGCCACTCCAAAAGCAATCATTGCGAGGCCAAATGTTACAATAATATGACTTGTGAATGTAAAGTTATAAGGGATCATTCCAATCAGATTTCCCATTAAAATGAACATAAAAATCGTAAAAATGAAGGGGAAATACTTCTTCCCTTTCATTCCTACAGTTTCATCTAACAGATTAGCAACAAACCCATAAGTCATTTCTGTCAAGGATTGCCAGCGGCCAGGTATTATTTTTGAGCGGGTCATTCCACCGATAAGGAAAAAAGATGTGACGAAAACGGTGACAACCATAAAAAGGGAGGAATTTGTAAAAGATATATCGACCCCATCTAATTTTAAAGGGATAAGAGAGTGGATTTCAAATTGATGAAGGGGATCAAACATCTGTATCTTTCTTTTTATCCATAGACTTTTTAGAGGTTAAAACTCGATAGACATTAAGCATACCAGCTAATGATCCAAGGATAAAGAAGCAGATGAGCCCCCACGGTGAAATTCCAAAAACCCAATCGATGAAAACTCCAAGTCCTGCGCCAATAAGAACGCTGGCAAAAAGCTCGACCCCGACATTAAAAAACTGACCCGCCAGATTTTGTGATTTATTTTCTTTAAAGGAAGTTAGTTTAGCCTCATCCTTGGCTTCTTGAATCTTCTTCTTTAACTTGTCTAATGCCCGATCATCAGACATGCATTCTCTACCTTTTTTCAATAGGATAGGAGCACCTTAAAAGACTGTCAAGAGAAGAGCATTTGCCAAGACCGAATAAGACTATTCTTACTGTCCTGTTTTCTCTTCTTGTGTGGGCGGGCAGTGACGTGGACCGCACTTACAATACTTTTGGTGGCCCACTGCTCCACGGCAGCATCCCGTTACATTAGCGACACAAAAGTCTATACAATCAGCATCTGTCGAACAAGCTTGTCGAGCGTAGGCTTCCCCTCCTGCGAAGAGAAAGAACCCCATGATAGCTGCTACGTTGAGCCCTACTTGAAAAATCTTTATTTTCATCATTGTTTCTCCATTTCTTATTCCATCGTTTTAACATAAAAAAAGTTAATAATTATTTAATAATTTGTTGAAATTATGTATAATTAAGAGGCTGCTGCTTACTTTTCTGGAGTATGCTATTGTCTATTCATAAGATGTAAATAATGAGAGGCTTAAATGCAGAAAAACGTTGGGATTTTTTTATTTAATGGAGCAGAGGTTCTGGACTTTACAGGTCCTTTTGAAGTTTTCACGACAGCGTCCCGTCTTAGTGAATGGGACGGAAAAGAAAGACCCTTTAACGTTTTTACTTTCGCAGCGACAAAAGAAAACATTATTGCGCGTGAAGGCTTGGAAATTGTTCCAGCATATGACCTTCAAGATGTCCCGCCGATGGATCTGATGATTATCCCAGGCGGGGTTTCGGATGAGCCGCGATCACAAGAAGAAGTTTTAGAGTTTCTGAGGCAAGCAGCTGCCAATAAAGCTGAAACCGTTGCCAGCGTCTGTACGGGCACGTTCATCCTCGCAAAAGCGGGAATTTTAGATGGATTAAAAGCAACAACCCATTGGAAACATATCCAAAAATTAAA
>DATKTE010000200.1:0-3310 GCA_035531295.1 Alphaproteobacteria bacterium | reverse complement strand
ACTGCTACACTGCTACACTGCTACACTGCTACACTGCTACACTGCTACACTGCTACACTGCTACACTGCTACACTGCTACATTGATTGCTGTTTGCGACACGCGCAAAAGCGTGAAGGGTACGTTGGTGGAGATGTATTTCGTGAACCTGACGGTCAAAGTTTTCTTGTTGTTGTTTAAGGACAGAAGAAAGCTTCAGAAGAGCAGACTGAAGAGTATTTAATTCCGTCTTTAAATTTTGATCAGAGGCAAGATTAATAGTTTGAACTTCCTGACTCAAGTCATGGACTGTCTTTTCAAGTTCCTCAAGCTTTATAAAAGGATCTCTTTCATAAGATTCACACAGAGATTCAAGCTTTAAGATGGCGCTTTTCACAGTATCTTTAACTTTCACGTGCTTCTCCTTCAGGTTTACAATTCGTATTGGATGAAGACTCTGTTCTCTTCAAAAAATATGATTAATTCGATGACAGTTGTTGATTTTCAGAATCCTAATTTAAAGATTAACAAAATTACTTCGTAAAATCTTGTTAATACAGTTTGTCATGTCTTACAGAAAGTAACAATACGTTGCATAAAATTGTATAACATCAATAATCGGGAATCTTTTAATTCCATATCTATCATAACATAATTTATTTAGGGAGGTAGCTATTTTTTTAACACTTTCTTAAGACTTTTTTCATCCTGCGGCAAGATAAGCTAAAACTAGTGTTTGTGTCCTGTAGGTCGATTTTGAATCATGAAATTAATTTTGATACCAAAAATAACAATTAAAAACAAATCCGATTTTTCAATAACATAAACGAATATATATTGAGGTATCGTACTAGGTTGTGGTAATTTTATAAATAAAGAAAAAAGAAGTTTTTGTGGTATTTTTGCAACTCGTAAAAAAAAATACCTAAACTTAGGTTTGATTTCTTGATTTTTTAGTAAAGGAAAGCATAAGTTGTTGTCAATTGAGTGGGGGTAGTTAAAAATGATGAATCAAGCCTTGATGCATGAAGTAAATGAAAGTGAGATTGAACAAATCGAAGCTAAGGTAAAGTGGTACAGTCCTGAAAAGGGGTATGGCTTTTTAGTTCCTGATGATGAATCTGCTGATATTTTTATGCATTTTTCTGTCTTAGATGCCGCAGGCTGTAGGCGTGTTGAAGAGGGAGATCGAATCGTTTGCGAGATTTGCCCTGGACGAAGCGGCAGGCAAGTTCGTCGTGTCTTAGAAGTTAAATTCTTTGCCCGAGAACCACGATTCTCCCCAGCATTTTTAGGACCTCGACCTCCTGCTTTTGACCCTGAAACCCTTGAAGAAATTGAGGGAGAGGTCAAGTGGTTTAACCCTTTAAAGGGATTTGGATTTGTTTATCCCGATGATGGAGGGAGAGATATTTTCTTACACGCCTCCGTTCTGCGTGCGGCTGGATATGAATCTCTTGAACCAGGTGTTAGAGTTCTTATTAAAGTTTCGAGCTCTGAACGCGGGCGTGAGGCAAGAATCCTCAATGTAATTCGTTAAGAAGGTAGCAATTGGATCAGTCTTATTTTCCTTTGGGGGCATTGATATAACCATATGGCCAATTTGAAAATTTGACTTACTAAAAAAATTTATTAAAATAATAAATGTAAATTGGAAGAAGTTTTATCTAATCCGACGAAAATCATTAAAATAGGCCAAGGGTAGGATTTTTAAATAAGCCCAGATTCTTTGTTGGGTTATACCGATCAAATAAATTAACTCCAGATCACCGTGTGTCATCCCAGAACTTTCTGTGATTCAAAGAGCTCTCTAGGTCCCGGATATTAAAAATCCCTAACGCTCCCCCCCAAAATTAATTGCGAAGCCCCGGATTTAATCCGGGGTAAATTCCGGGATGACGCACTTGAGGGTTCGTCAGTTTATTTTTCCTAACTGGTATAATTTGAGAAACAACCAACGGACAGGATGATCTAAAAGTCGTACACTTATAATTTTTTTACCATCAAGTAACCGGTAGTGCCTTTAAAGAAGCCCTGGCTCATGTTATAATTGCCAACAATTTTAAATCCAGCTTTTTCGTATACATGTTTAGCACGAGGATTATTTTCATCTGGATCTATAAAATACGTATCGGCTTTTTGGTCAATGTGAGCATGATAAAATTCAATAAACGCCTGTAGCGTTGGAGCAGCGAGACCTTTGCCTAAAAAAGTTGTATTTCCTATGCCAAAATCTATCGCAATAGTGTTGCCTATCTTTGATAGCTGATCTCTATGTAGGTCTGTGAGATCTTCTTCGTCAGAGCATATTTGATCAGTCAATAAAAAGCAGTATGGGTGATCATTAAGAAAACCAACCCAGTACATCGTGGTTCCATAAAAATAATGTTGTTTTTCTCCGTTGATGAAATTCAGGATATCATCTTTATGTTCTTGGCTATTGTCCCAAAACTCTTTCATATGAGGCTCCTCGAGCCATGCAAAGATGAACTTTTGATGTTGAAGACTCGCTTTTTTAAATTGAATTTTCATAAGCTTGCTTACCGCATGGTATGATTCAAAATAGACTTCTTCTATTCACCCTTTTTCACATCCAATATATCCAAAAGCAAGGACATATCTTGGCCGTTATGGAGGGTATCTTTGACGACTTCAGATAAAGTCATACCTCCCCAAGTAATTGCACGATGGATAAGGTAGGGCGTAGGGCTATGCGGTTCGGCACGCTCAAGGTATGCGGCGACTTCACCCAATATGGCATAAGCCTGTTCTCGATTCTGGATAGAGCCTGCTAAATGTTTCTTATGGGGAGACGCCTTTAGTGTATCTTCTATGTTTGATTTCTGTATCACTTGTTTTTCCCCTCTTCCATCCAAGACATGGCGTGCAAAACGCTGAATGCCATCAATCTTTTCGCGAAGCCTATAGAAAGTAGGGGCTTCGGTGCTTAGATGAACACGAAGCTCTTCCTCGAGCTCTTGCAACATTCTTATTGCAAAGTCACAACTTTCATCCATGTAATGATAAAATACCGTGGGGGTTTGATCGATGCTTAATGAAACTTTTGCTGGGGAGGGCTGCTTTTCCTCTGAAGTGGTAGTAATTCCTTGAGATTGATTTCTTTTTAAAGAAGCTTCAAGCCGGTTGGCATCATTATAATCTATAAACCGATAGGGCAGCGCAGCGTGATCTGTGGGCATGCTGATGAGAATGCGTTGAGTATCTTCACTGAGACGTGTATTAAGCCATTCATATGGCACAATTCGGAGTTCATATCCCCCTTTGTTCATCTGTGGATGAATATTTCCCCAAAAATTTTGGGTTAATCTCAG
>DATKTE010000199.1:0-2049 GCA_035531295.1 Alphaproteobacteria bacterium | reverse complement strand
AAGCTGTCAAAAATTGGAAAATGGTGTAAAACAAACCATCACCAAAAACCTGACGCGTAAGTTGGCTAATAATACTTTCCGTTTGCAGGGGAACAAGCCCGAAATGACTGGACGCTTTGGTAATTAAGAAGAAAGAACTCGCGCCAATGAGACCGATTGCAATCAAGATATGTTGAGCAATGCGGCTCTTTGGTTCTTTAAGGACGCGACCTGCATTAGCAACAGCTTCGATACCTGTCATAGCTGTACATCCGCCAGAAAAGGCCCGCAACACGATAAAAATGGTTAAAATGGACCAAATAATGTCGTTTTCTGGAGAAGACACACCGATCTTAACTTCTGTAGGTGAGACGAAAACCCCTAAAACACCAAGGGTGAGGACCATGAGAATAAACGCATAAACAGGTATTAAAATCACATGAGCCGATTCTCTAACACCACGCAGATTAAGCCATCCCAAAATTAAAACACCAGCAACTGATAACTCTGTTGCCATGGGGAGCAAGAGAGGATAGGCCGAAGTTAATGCGCGTATACCAGCCGTAACCGAAACAGCAACTGTGAGAATATAATCAAGAATTAAAGCAGCGGCGCCAAGAATACTCGCAAAAGGACCGATATTGTGCTTAGCAACAACATACGCCCCGCCTCCTTCTGGGTAAGCTTGCACTGTTTGGGAATAAGAAATAACCAATGTCCATAACAAGAGAATAATGATAATCGCAATGGGCATTGATAACTGAAGAAATTGCATTCCTCCAATGGTAAGGGCAATAAGAATTTCTTCTGTGGCGTAGGCGAGAGAAGAGATCGTGTCAACGGCAAGGATAGGTAAGCCTAGCCAAAACCCCACTCGTTCTTTATCTCGATTAGAAGTTTTTAGGGGATGGCCAAAAAGAAATTGACGAATTTTTGCTAAAGGATGGCTTTCCACCAAACTTCGGCGGAAGTAAGTCATTTTGCTGAGAGCAGTTTTTTGAGGGGGATTTGGACTCATTAAATAACTTTGTATTTTTTTTTTTGAATTCTAACATTTATAATTATCGGAGGGAACAATAATTCTCGAGGAATCATTTTTTGAGTTATTGCGCAGATGAGCTTAATCGAGGCGGTCATCTGACTGAAGGAACTCTTAATAAAGATCAACAGCTAAGCTTTTCCCAAGATTGGAATATTTTTCTTGAATCCACACATCAGCAGCAGAGCGCGGCTCACAGAAATGATTGCGCTAATACGCTGACAGCCCCTTGCACAGAGGAGGCTCCAATTGGCGTGAAAAAGAGTGCCTTGAAGCTATATTCGTCCCAAAAGGAGCAAAACAACGAGAATGATCAGAATAACTCCGACAATTCCACTGGGGCCATACCCCCAACCGCCGCTATATCCCCATGTTGGCAAAGATCCAATCAATACAACGATCAGAACAATCAGTAAAATGGTGCCTAATGACATTTTTACGCCTCCTAAGGTTTTTTTATAGAAAAAGGGATACGATATATTTATTTGTGAGTTTTTTTAAACTCCTCCAAAATATAGGATGAAATTTTATATGTTTTCCCTTTTACACTATGAATTAAGAATGAATCAAACATGTTAAAAAATAGCTAACAGTAATAAGATAATGAAAATAATTCAAAATTCCAGTAGTTGAATATAAGAAGAATTCAGTTAAAAAATTGAATTTTTGAAGAAAAATGTCGACGTAGGGATTGGGAGCGAAAGGGTTTACAGATTTAGCAGTTGAGGGTTGAATTAAGCAGGAGAAAGGCTATAGAAGATTTCAGCCATTATTGACTTTAATGGGCTAGAACTTTCGCTAAAACGCCGCCTCTTAACTAGAAGAGGTCTTCAACTTAACACATTAATTTAATCTTAAGGATTTTCATGTCTTATATAAATGAAAAGTAATAAATACTAAGCACTCGCATCTGCCCGGGAAATTATATTTATGGCAACAATTTTAATTATTGAAGACCGCCTTCTTACGCGAGAATACTTAGTTCCCATACTGGGTCTTGCCCATCATCGCTTGCTGGAAGCAGTCGATGG
>DATKTE010000198.1:0-8414 GCA_035531295.1 Alphaproteobacteria bacterium | reverse complement strand
TACCTTAATTTATTAAACGATTTCGTTAAAGAAGAAGGTGAAAATCCTCCCATAGGCATCATATTATGTACAGATAAAGATCATATTGAAGTTGAATACGCACTTCGAGGGATTGATAAACCCGTTGGTGTATCAGAGTTTAGAATAACAAAAGCTCTTCCGAAAGATCTTAAGGACTTTTTGCCTGACGTAAAAGAACTAGAAAATGAAATTTTACAAGAACTTGCAACTAGATAAATGGAGGTCTTAAATCTCCAACAGCCCGTTGGAGATTTAAAGGAAAGGATTATCAACACTACTCAATTAGCCAATGAAATGTGCACGGAATATTCATAAGCGCTTTGAGTGAGTTCTCAAAAAACGATAAAGTGCTAAGGAACCTTTTTAATAGCTTTCGGTTTAAATACAATATTAACGATAAAACCATCCATAAAACCCAAGATCACAAGGCTCCTCAAGCTATACCCTCACCTCTTCTATAGAACTTCACCTGGGTGATTTTCAACTCAGGGAAGATAAAAAGCTGGTAAGGAATGAATGTTACGCTACAAGAACGACGTTCCTATTACCCAACCAGCCAAGTTTCTCCCTTGAGGAGTCATGCCGCCCAAGGAAAAGAGTCTAAAGAAGAAAGTGAGGATTAGCGCCCACGATCAAGTTCTTTCTCCTTCAACCACTCATCATAGGTCAATGAAAGACTTCTTATCGTATCTCGAGCAAGGCCAAGTTCGACCCATGCCTTGGATGTAAGATGCTTAACAGTGACTAATTCTTCAGAGAGTTGTTGAGAAAGATACTCAAGTTGAGCTATTGTCATTTTAGCCATTATGGATCTCCTACGATCTGTGTGGTTAGCGGCGCATTTGTGTTTCAGCACTCTTGCGTCGCGCTATTTCGAGATGAAATAGCTAAGTTCAGGGTAATGCTTTCTTTTCAGCCAGGCAAGCAAAAACTCTAAAAAAGTTTTTATGTTTTTCAACAAGTTAAAGATATTATTACCTTTTAAATTTCGCATTTTCTTTTTAGTCTGGTTGGTGCAGCCCCTGAGCTGTAAGCCATGCTTGAGCTACCTTTATTCTTTGTTCTAGCCAGTTATTCCCATAGTTCTCTTCGTAAGGAAGAGTATTCAAAACGGCAATAAAGGCATCCTGATAAGCAATACGTTGGGCTTGTGTGGGAGTTTGCTGGCCATCATATTCAGCAATGGCAATTCGTTCGTCATACGTCTCTGAAAGAAATGCGCGTTCAGGTAAAAATGGTTTCGACAGCGCAATATTTTGTGTTTCGCACAGAATAGGCGCTGAAACAACCTTAAACTCCTTTGTTTCAATTTTGTTTCGTGGCTTGTTTTTCTCTAATCTCTCTAAGGCCTTATAAGCTAGAACTTTTAATGAGCTTGTTTCATGCATGTTTCACTCCTTGTTTCAGAGATGGAATTTTGTTCCACGGAAGAACGAGCTCTGGAACAACTTTTGACCTCTTTGTTCCATTTTTGTTCCACCCTTGTTCCACTTTTTTAACATTTAACTCTTTGTAAATAAATAATTTAAAAAGTTTTGTTCCATTTTTGTTCCACTCTTTGTTCCACTCTTTGTTCCAAAAATAGCGTTTTGTTCCACTGTTCCACTCCCTAGGATGTGGAACATGGAACAAAATGGGGAGGGGTCATTTCAGTCATTGAGAGCATTTCTTTCCTGCATCTCTTTAAGCCTTCGATTGACGGTTCCAAGGCCAAGGCCTAATTCATCAGCAATTTCTCTTTGGGTCCGTTTTTGGTTATGAAGGGTTAGGATTTGGTCGGCTTTGGGATTTTCTATTTTTTGAACATGCCAAATGAATTTGCCGTTTTCTTCCTTTAAGGAGGCTTCAAATGGAGCAGCTTCTTCTCCATAGAAGCCTCGAGCTTTCTCATAATGCACTTCAAACCTTGCACCTTCCCTTGGATCGTAAGTCTCCGGCTTGCGAAGGGTGATGACAGTATCGAGCAGATCTTCTTTCCTTGACGTACCCCGCTGACCACCGGTTTTGTTAGAGTGATGGATGAGAAGGACAGAGATGCCTCTTCTTCGCAATGTGAGAAACCATTCTTGTAAAGGAATCCAACTTTCTCCCTCGTTTTCTCTACCCCGTCTACACAAAGCGGAATGATTGTCCAGAATGAGGAGCTTCACATCCTTTAAGTGCTCTTCAACAAACTGTTGTCCTTCAGGGGTGGAGAGGTCAGATATACCTTGATTCTGGAGGTCTGGCGTAATGATGAGCAAAGTATCATCATGCATGACGTCAGCTTCAGCACTATTCACAATTTTTGCGAGCCGCTCCTGCATGACAGTGAGAGGCATTTCACCATCTACGAACAATACTTTGTTCGGTTTGCCACTTTCCCATCTTCCATTAAACATATGGCCTCCGGTCGCAACCGTATAGGCAATCATGAGCGAAACATGGGTTTTACCAATTCCCCGCGGCGCATGAATCATGACGAGTCCTTGCTCAGGAATAATAGGATTCAGGATCATCTCTCGGGGTTGAATTTCCATGGATAATAGCTCTCTGATACTTAAGGCTTTTAAGGTTGTACTTTGGAGTGCCGTGCCGATTTGGCGACTCACTTCATTCAACCCTTCTAAGAGCATCAAGTCATTAAAGTCTGTGGGCTTGGTTTCTGTAGTTTTAAATTGAGGGAAAACGACACGGCAGTTATGTTTTCGAGCCGCCTCTTCAGCTTTGATGCGACCTGTATTATGTTCGCGTCCTATATCCTCATCTCCTGCAATGAGGAGAGGGCTTTTCGGATAATCCTTTTTTAATTTCTCTATAACGGGTTCCAAATTTCCTGCATCAAAGGCAATCACCGCCGGTTGCTGAGTAGCCATATGGATGCTCGCACCGGTCGCATAACCCTCAGTAACAATAATTGGCTTTCCGTTTTCAAGAACACCAATAGGATGAAAACAGCCTTTCTTCCTCCCCCCAGTCAGAAACCTTTTTGTCCCATCCGGAGAAATCCATTGGAGACTCCATAGCTTACCAGACGTATCTCTGAGCGGAATAATCAGAAAGTCTTTGTTAAAGCGGACGCCAAAGGCCTCCACTTGCTTTTTTAAAAGATAAGGTGAGTTTCCTGTTTCAGAGAGAGAATTCCACTTATCTAAAGCAAGCTTTTCTGTTTCTTCATACTTACACTGTTTTTCTTCCTCAGCTGCTTTCTTAGCTTTTTCAATTTGCTCAAATAGTTGTTCTTTATTCAGACCAGGAACAAAATTATTCTTTAAGCTCCACTTTTCATGGATGTCCCTTTTCCAATCTCCAAAGGCACCGGCCATTCCATAAAAAACATACCAGCAGTCTCTTTGGCCTTTTTTCTCTGTTGCAAAACGGTGAATAGTGCCATCAGCTAAGACCTCCCCATTAAAAGAGATCCCCACCTGGTGCATGGCTTTAATAAATTCTTCCTCATTGCCCCAGTTTTTTGGGGCAATAAGAGGCTTGAGGGCCAAATTCGATTGGCCCTGAGGTTGATATCCTATTTGATGCATGTTTCCTCTTAAGGGATGTCTTTAATTATGATTGGTGGGTTTATTTACGGTCTGTCTTTCAACGAACTCTAAAAGGTCTCCGTAGCGGTATTTGGCAAGTCTCCCCACCTTGACAACGGGCAGGTTATATCGCTTCGTTGACTTCCAAAGCCCAAGGGTAATGGGGCTCACGCCTAAGAAGGTGGCTGCTTCTTGTCGGGTTAACAGACGGTTTTTGCTTGGTTCTTCCATAATTTTTTCTCCCTTTTTTATGGAATGAGATTTCTATTCCCTTTCTCATAAACTCACCGAAAGCTTGGCAAGAATCTGAGTAAGAGGAAGAGAAATCGTCATCATGAGAATAATTATAGATACAAAAATACAAAATAAAAGTTGCGCATTTAAATTTCTAAGGTGAGGTATACGAAAGTATATTATAGAGCTTAAAATATACTCATATAGATCCAGGTAGATGTCACCTCCGCAAAATTATTGCGAAGGTCAAGGTGTTTAAAAGAGGGCTTTTTGAAATTTGGCTGCTCTATCTTTAAGTTGCTGTTCGATCGAGCGTTCAATTTCAGCATTAAATTTATGGAGTTGATCCTCGAAGGGAGTAATGGGGATATCAATCGCATCGCTATGAACCCAGACAGGAAGAGGCATAAGGATCGCTTCTGAAAATAAAGACTCGTTTTTAACATTCGTTGTTACAAGATCTAAAAGATTTTTTCGAAACCAATGGGCAACGCTTAAAAACTTTTCGATGTGATCTGTGCTATTCATAAGGGAAAGAGACTCATTCTCCTTTTGCTTTTCCTTTTGGATAAATTGAAAAGCAGCAATAAAATGGCAAACCGATTTATACTTGTTAAAGTATTTTCCATATGCTTTTTCCCCACAGAGGAAATCGTCTTTGTATTGCTTCCTTTCTTTTGTCTTGAGAGGGGTCCCTCCTAAAATTATCTCAACGGCCTTGTTTATACTTGTTTTTGGCATTCCCAAGAGTGTGGATTTATGGGTTTTAGCTAAACGAAGAAGCGTCCATATCAAGTGGTCAACAATCTTAAAGGGAGTTTCTTTTCTTTTGAATTCCTCGTGAAGAAGCCATAAGGGGTAAGATTCTGCATAATGTTCCATAAAAAAATCCTTTCCAGGAATTTTCAACAGAAGCTTCGTAGCATAAAACAAACTTAGATTCTCTTTCTTTGGCTGAAGCTTATTATAGAGGTTCACATTCAGAGACAAAACGATCTTTTCTCTAAATTGGTCACAAAGGCAAACGTCTTTACAAGAACAGTTCGGCGGAAAAAGAAGAAAGGACTGTATGCGGTGCCATTCATCGTACAAAATAAGATGATGATGCTTCTCAAAAAATTCCGGAGAAAAATCTTTATATCCTTGACTTAGGGCCATCTCTCTTACCCTTTTCTCATGGTCTGCAACATGGCTTGCGTCGCCTTCTCAACCGAATCCCTCACAGGATCAATATTTAAACGCGCATACACAGCTGTTGATTGAGAGGACTTATGACCTAAAGTACGACCGATCATAAAACTATTGGCTCCTGTGGCAGCTTGCCAACTTCCCAGTGTTCGCCTCAAATCATGGAGTCGTAAATCTTTAATGCCAGCTCTTTCCAATATTCTTTTCCATCCCATTTTTGGCTCCATAAGATGACCTGTTTTGCCTGGCCCTTCAAAGACCCAATCACGATTACCATACTTCTCAAGACGGACCTTGAGGAGATCAAGAACGGAGTCAACCAAATGAACGCGCAAGGGTTCTCCATTCTTCGTTTCAGGCACGAGCCATTCTCTTCGTTCAAAATGAATCTCCTCCCAACGCATAGCAAGGACGTTTGATTTTCTCACCCCTGTGAAAAGAGACACATAAATATAATCGCGAATTGTATCGTTCTCCTCTTTATCTAAGCTTTCAAAGAAGCGAGGAAGCTCATCAGGGTGGAGAAACCGATCTCGTGACTTTTCCTTGAACTTCTTGATTCCAGATGCTGGATTTATACCCTCCCACCCCCATTCAATCGCCTTATTGTAGATAATATGGATTCTTGCTAACAATCGGTTGGCTTGATAGAGCCCATTCTCCTTTCCTATTTTTTCATGAATAGCTTGGATATCTTGCTTTGTAATCGCTGAAAGCTTCCGTTGGAATAAATGACCTAGAAATCGGGGGACATCTCTTTCGTCATATTTCCATGTTTTCTTGTGGCGTTTGCTATACCTTTCCATGAAGAGAGAAAATAGCTCTCCAAATGAAGTCTCTGCTCGAAGTTTTTTCTTTTCATCGTTAGGATTCTTACCCTTTAACATCTCTGTAATAATCTTCTGAGCTTCATTCCTTGCTTGTTCAATGGTCATGTCGGGATATTTGCCCAACGTCACCCGCACAGGCTTGTCATTCAGCTTCCGATAAACCTTGAAAGACTTCGTTCCTTGATCCGTCATCATGAGCTCCAGGCCTCTTACTCTCGTATCATAGACGTAAAGACGCTTGCCCTTGTCAGGCCAAGAGAGAGCATCCAGACTCTTCTTCGTGAAGTTAAAGCTTTTTTCCTGCTGTTTCATGGCTTTTCCCCTCCTTTTGATTAAGAGATCCACTGATTATGATCAGTGGATCTATTTTTGGGTTCTTATTTCTCCGGGTATACGCCGGGTATACTCAAGAGCGCTATTTTGATATAAAATAGCATAGCCTTATAAAGATGCAAGGCTCAAAAATGCAAGCTTTTATATAGCTTCTTACAATTTCAGATAGAGACGTAAAGTTTAAACTTTGTGATTCGTAATCAGTAGGTCGGGTGTTCGATTCACCTCTTCGGCACCAGGGTTTATAAGGGTTTCTGAGATCCCTCTGAAAATCTAAAAATAACACTTTCGCCAAACTTTCGCTAATAGGATAAATTTAGGGTTCTGGGAACCCCTTTTGGTATATGATCCTCATTCTCCCCCTTGCCTTATAGGCTTCTAATAGGCACACTCCTAGAAAATAATAATATTCCTTCAGGAGGCGAAGGAAACGGGGCTTTTTTATGAGGCATTTAGCCGCTCTTCATCCATCTTTCCTAAAAAATAGCACCTTTCGTTTGTTTAAAACTGTTTATTCTTTTGACATTTTTTCTCATAAGTTTTCTAAGAAGCTTTCTAGCTTCATCCTTCAAGCTAAGAACTCTGTGTTTCTTAAAAATTCTTTTCTGTTTATCTGCTTGTCTATCGTCCCCATAGGTGGGGTTTTTGTAAAAGATTATGTGAATGATCGGATTGAGATGAGAGAGACACGACATGGCGTGGAGAAGTCCCTTGTCTCTTCTGCCGAACATTATGCCCAACTACTCTCTGACCTTAAAAATAAAATCCTGCTTGAAAAGCTCTATAGAAATCAGGAGGGAATGCATCAACTTTTAGCAGATGTTCACGCTCTTAAAGCTTATGCAGTACCTCCCTTAGAAAGGATGAGAGGGATTCGGTGGGTTTCTCCTCACCTAAAGGCTATTGGACTTTATGGAAAAGTAGACAATTTTAACCCTAAGCTTTTTCTACCTTTTTTACGATCTTTAGATCAAACTCCAAATATTATTCAAATTATCAACTTAAATAAAACAATATATTTGGGTGTGGGAATATCGGAAGGTGCAGACATCTACGGATATCTTCTTCTTCCCTTTCCTCTAGGGACCATACTTGATTCTCAAAACGTCATAAAATTGAGAACCTTTCAGGTGTTGCCTAAGCTAAATATTCCTGCTTTAGGAATCCCTCTTGAGGAATTCATAAAAAGGCCATTTTCCTATTTCCAAATCGATAAGAATATGAAATGGCGCTCCTATGGGGTTGAAAATGGTCTAGCCTACAGCATTTTTCTTGCGTTTGCTTTGACCTTTCTGTTTTTTAAGCGAAAAAATGATACAAAAAAAGAGGCTGAACTTTTTCAGTCGAAGCAGAAAGCATACTGCTTAACCAACAATCTTCTGGCCCTGCAAAAAGCTGCAAACCTTATCATTCATCGCTTGCATGATGTCAATGAAAGCATTGGAGAAATCAGTAATGTTTTCTTGGGAACTCATTCTTCTACAACGGTTTTTACTGAGGAAGAGCAGATGAATTTTATTCGTAAAGTTTGTGATTTTTCTTCGGATATAGAAAAAAAGATAATTAAAAATGAGATTAGAGAATCTGTTGATATTAAAGAAGTCATCACCGGCTGCATCAATTTCTATGGACATAAACTTTCTGAGGCCCACATTAATGTAGAACAAGATTACAACATCGTTCAATCAGGCTTTGTTTCAGATAGAGATGCTTTTACTCAGCTGATGATGAATCTATTCCACATAGCCCTTGAAAGAACGCCAGAGCACGGGAACATCTTGATCACAGTGAAAAATTCTGAGACAGATAAGAACAATTTTTTTATAGTCACGATTGAAGATAATGGATATTCTTTCTCTTCAAAAGAACTTAAAAATTACAAAAAACAGAATCAGACTATATTTGAGACTTACTTTGATCTTGAATGGGAGAGAATTTTAGAACTTACCCGGAATATCAATTGCCAAGTTTCACTTGAGAAAAATTCTCCTATTGGCAATAAAATCATTCTTACAATTCAGGAACATAACATTGTTGAGGATGAGTCTTCCTACGAAAAATACGCTGCTGAAAATAATATTATCAGATTGTTTCCTGCCTCATGAAAATATTTCATTTTCTCACCTTTTTAATTCTATTTTTTCTCTTTAGCTTGTTTGATACCGAAGCAAATGCAGAAAACAAAGAAACACTATATGGAAGATTCTCCAATCTTTCTGAACCTAATAAATTTTTTACGGGAAGAGAAAAAGAGATAACGGATATTGCCGAGGCTCTCCTTAAAAACAAT
>DATKTE010000197.1:0-2094 GCA_035531295.1 Alphaproteobacteria bacterium | reverse complement strand
TTGGTGTCTGGTGATAAGTAAGGTCTTCTCTTTTCACGGTTTCCTCTCGATATTATACGAGATTTCTTTCCGGCTTTCGCGTTGTTCCATTAACTTTAACTGCCGCTCAGACCAGCACGGGGCACAGAATCGTTCTTCCTCTGATTTGTCACAGATGTCGGGGCGGTCGTTTAGGCAGCATTCTGAGCATTTTAGTTTATTCATATCTTCTGGCTTCTATCATAAATAATTTTAAACATCCACGTTGGGGCGAATATCTTCCACAACCGCACAAAGAACCCATCTTTCTCGTATATTGCAGGTCTAACCAAGTTTTCGATAAGATGGACTTTAACCGACTTCTCGTCGCAAGGGGTCTTTTTGATGTATACGCCGATGGGTAGTCTCATCTTTTCCCGTCCAAAATCAATGTGTTCTTCCTCAAATGTTTGTCCCATAACAATATCCCTTATTCGCTTGTCATACTTTCTTATTAGGTCTGAGAGCATACCGTCTCCTCGGGTCAGGCGAATCCCTGTGAACTACCCAAGTATTCCCCACTTTGAAGCAGTAAAGTCTACCTTGTTCACAAAGAACTCTTACCCTTCTCGATGTTATAGGCGGGTCTAAGAGTTTGCCAAAAGCTTCAGTGCTTATCCATTTTGCGCTCATTTTTTTCCTTTTAAGGGGTAGAAGGATTTGAACCTTCGACATTCAGCTCCAAAAGCTGATGTTCCACCGTTGAACTATACCCCTTTAAAATCCTTATTTTTAATTTTAGAAAGAATCCTTTTCCCGTTTCTATCATACAAAACAACATCTGGACGCATCACAATTCCCTCAGCAATACAATCGCCCACAATTGACTTAAACCCTTCTCTGGTGCGTTCGACTGCATCCAGTAGTGTCCCATGCCCTATTATAGGAACTACTGGTATCCCCAACTTGTTAGCAACGTCCTCAATATTATCACGTTCAAGCCACCAATCACCACACATTACATCAAAGAGAATAAATCCGCATCCATCAGAAATATAATTGCCCCCTCCCTTTTGAATCTTAGCGCCATACCCCTCACCATACAAACAAGCTTCGCCATCCGGGAAAACTTCTGCCATTTTCTCTGCTGGAAACAGTTCCATCAATTTTAGAATGAGAAAAGCCGGTATTTGAGAATTGTCAGTACGACCGCCAAATGTGACTCTGCCTTCAGATAAACACACCCGGCTATTAGTACCGTCAATCTTTTCAGTGAACATCCACTCATTGTCTTTAAGATACTCAAACGCCGGAATAGAATAATCACCCTCTAACAGAGTCTTAAACTTTGTTTCCGGATCACGCTTAAATACTGTCTGAATTTTGCAATATGGTTTCATAACACCCTCTATTGTTCAATTGCCTTTGTAAGATTACGCCTCTTTTTTATCCACGTTTTAGGAATGTTTTGCAATAACCCGTAATGCCATTCTTCACTATAGCTATCCCATGACATTCTTGTAGCAATAACTATTCTCTTTTTATCCTCATGAATAACCCATCCAGTTTGCTTAACAAACATTTCAGCGTCAAACCATTCTTTTAATTCACTCTCTTTAAACCATGTACCATTAGAAAAAGCATCTTGCCACTCTATGTAGATAAATTTGTATTTCTTCATATTACACTTCCTTAAAAACGTCACTTTTGGCCTTTGCCATCATTACCTCACTACTTATAAATTAGTCCTTTTAAGGAACAATGTCAACACCTTTCTTCTCCATCGCGGATTTTTTTAACCACCATCCCCAAAAATAGCCCAAAAACGCCAGGTCAATCCAAAAAAATAGTATAAACCCGTGTTTTCTGACACCCTTTCTCACCATTCCACCACATTAAACAAAACACAAAACTGCCCTTTCTGTGCCGTATAAAGCCACTCATAACACCCACTTTTTACACAAAAACCGTAATCATAAAAAAAGTCTTAACCCGGTAAAAATGGCAAGAATCGCCACTTTTCTGCCACATCTTGTCAACATAATATATACCAAAACACCACCTTTCTTATCTGTCAACACTTTCAAAACACCAAAATTGCCGCGAAAATTTTTAAAAATCGGAAAACTGGGAAAA
>DATKTE010000196.1:0-2804 GCA_035531295.1 Alphaproteobacteria bacterium | reverse complement strand
CGAGAACATTTCTATAAAAAGCGTTCACTTTAGCCAAACCAGGGTAACGGTCATTAGCTTCATTTATAGTTGTGTCTTTAACGTTAAGTCCACGTTGGTTCATTTTTGATTTGTATCTTTAGCAGCAAAAAAATGAATTTTTTTTAACAACAAGGTTTTAAAAAAAATTCATTTTTCTGCTAAAGATTGGCGAAATTTGATATATTATCCAAAAAATTTCCACAAGAAATCATCATGGGTAATTCCTTAGACACTACTCGAAAATCCGACATCAATATGGATTTCTTTTTCCTCGGTCAACATCTTAATCAATCTGGCTTAAGTCCAGAAGATATTCGAGGAATCAATGATATCATTTTCAAACCTAACGCTTATACTTTGGAGGGCTTTGATAAAGTCAAGGGTGACTTGCTGGCCAAGTATTGGATGATCTACAGTGATATGACACTAGAGGAACGAATCTCTTTTTTCTCTCTATATACTTTACCACCCATCGATCTTATTCTGGCTTACTATAATCATAAGCGAGACATTGGTCACGTAGAACAACTGTTACAAGCCTTGCTACGAGCAGAGAAAGACATATATATCTCTCCTGAAATCGATGTAAGTTCTTATCCACTTAACTTTATTACCATGGTGATAGGCTATTATCCACAGATAATATCCTCATTTAATACCGAAGAGAAAATGAGCAAGTTGGGTCATTGGTTGTTTAATCCTAAAAACAAGGTTAACCAATTGCACTGGGAAATCTTCTATTTACATTGGCACCAACATATAGTAAAAGAATTTGTCCAGGTTCCCAAAATTCCACAGGAATTTTTGCAAACGCCCTCACAATGGTCTGTCTATGTCAAAGTACTAAAGGAACATGATCCTGAATTTATCAAGGGTATGCAATTGGATCTCTTACAGGCTATTCATCAATGTTATGCTAGTTATGCCAATGCTGACCCCAGGCAAGATCGTCTTCAATTGATAGACATGATTAAATCTTGGGGTATCACCGGTAAGATGATAGCCGTATATCATAAAGATTTTAGTTATGATTTTCTCCACCAGTTATTGATTGAGAACCAGTTTATCATTAATGATCCACAATTTAAGGTAACTGGACAAGAATGGGGCTTGGAGATCAAAGAACCCGTTATACCCATGCCCACAGAAACACTACGGTTTTTCGTAAATTACCCACTGATGTTCTATGAACTTAGGTCAATTAAGAAAAAAACTGTCACCGATGACATAGATCGGGAAATCATGGAAGCCATAGTTAATTATTATAAGTTTACTTATAAACTCTTTTCCTTTTTTGTCCAACGAGAAAGATGGATGTCATATACGAAGCATGTACTGAGACGTATTGAATTTATTCGACAGTATCTGTCGTTTGATGAACTTTATCAAGATAGCCAAGCCCTAGCCTTCTTTTTGCATGAAGATAATCGACCTTATATGCTAACTAATGTGGGCGATTGTTTTGATCTCTTCATCAGTAAGTTAACCAAAGAAACATTGGCCATAGACATCAACGGGAAAACTTGTCTTGAACTTATGGTCGATTTATTCACCGAACGCTACAGAAACATGATTAATTTCTACTATAAATGTAAGAGCATAGGTGTATCGTCCATTGTTTGTGGCTTGATAGCTGAGGATAATAGTAAGAATGCTGTTATTGACAATCAAACCCCAGCGAAGATTACGGAGCGATTTGACTTCAACTGCAAAACTTATAAATATGAAGGGTCTTTATTGTTGGCGGCTTTTTCGCGAGAGTATCCTTTGGAGTCCTTCCAAGAACTACGGGACCATATAGCTCAATCGGAAAGAAATGGAGTGAAAATTGGTGCAGAATGGACTAATTTTATCAGACTCTTGGATACTATTTGTTACGATATGATGCAAGAGGAAATACTTCGGCTGAAATCCCGACCGCAATGTGATGTGGAAACTTTTATGGAGATGCCAGATGATCTTCCGTTGAAAAAGGAACAACATGTGGTTAGAAAATTACCCAACGGTGACCTGGGCATATATCATTTGGATATGATCCTGCAAGACAACAGCAGTAAAGCAGGATCAGAGCAAGAAAACAAGGTGTCTTGTAGCGATGCTGCTTCCGCTCCTGCGCAAGTTCAATTACAGCCCCGGGAAGATCACATTCCATTGACATTGCATGAGAGAGCGGTTAAGTACCTACACACACAAAAGCCCAACAACGATAGCGACCATATTTCCATTATTTTTGATAACGATATGGTGTTGAACTTACCAGTGGAGCATGCTCCGGTAGTAGAACAGAAGCCTTTGTAGAACCCATGAGGTCTATAAGTGATTTATAGTACATAAAAGTACTATAATCAAAAAAAAAAAAGAAATATTTTCTTTTAGCTCATAAAAAGCCATGCGCGAGATTAAGAAAATTCTTCCAATTTGCGTGGAAGTGTGTTATTCTCCCAATAGCCAAAATATCCAGGTACTTAGTATCCCTGAAAGTTATGGAACCATATGCAAATGGCAAATTAATAATCGTTTCAGCAGCGGTTGGACCGATTTGCCCCAAGACTGTAAGTCAAATGTTCTGGTTTGGAGTCAGAGTCTTGCATTGGAAGCCTTTAAAATGCAACAAGGAAAATTTCCATTAAAGATACGAGGCAAGCTTAGATATGGCAAATGCGAATCATCAGAGGACAAATATTTTTGGACTAATGAGGTTAATGTCAAACTGGTGTATGTTCTAATTTCCAAACAACCAATATCTACCATTTGTGAGGATGCTTGTGAAAATTTATCCATTA
>DATKTE010000195.1:0-6227 GCA_035531295.1 Alphaproteobacteria bacterium | reverse complement strand
TTTAGTAAGCAACATAGCTTCCCTACTTTTCGCATCCAAATCTATTGAATTTATTGGAGCATAATCAGCTAATTCATCGTTTAAATGGCTTAAAAGAGAAGAAAAAGTTTCTTTCTCATTATTTATAATTTCTACCGCTTTTTCTCTCAATTTATTCATTTTTTTCTTTATTTCTAATAATTGATTCATTATAAAATTAAAACTTATAACAACACGTCTTTTATCTTCTTCAGCAATGTAGTCTGAGCTCTCTAGAGATGACAATAGAGGAGCAAAGTGTTCTAATACCTTCTTTAAAGTTTGTATGCCTTGCCCAAAATCTTCTATAAAAGCCTTAGCATCTGCAACTAGCGGCTTTGGTGTATTCTCTGTAGACGTTGAAGTTTTTACTTGCGCTATAGAATCTGTAGATTCCAGTGCAGAAGAAAGGGGGACTCTTATAGCCATAGGCCTTACAAGCGGAGAAGAAGGTGTCCCTATGGCTGTAGATACGGGCACAAATGGTGAATTTTGGCTATGGTTTATTGATCCTTTAACTTCTTGAAGAGATCTATCCGCTAGTCCTGGATTTACCCCAACAAACGCCTTTGAAACCTCGGGATCAACACCAGAAATTATTGTCTCAGTCCTCAGCGGCAACGCAAGAGGCCCTTGAGAACTTTCTTCTTGATTTTCCATTGTATTCTGTAGGGTAGATTTTGCATCTCCAGTTAGTTGTGGAGCTTGGATTTTTATAGGAAAACCCTTGGAAGTTGATTGAGCAGCGCTAATCTCTTGATCTTTAATACTCACTCTGGGTACGAAAATTTCTTTATTCTCAGTTTCATTCGTTACGCTGATTTGTTTTTGTGATCTTTCGCTACTCGTGATCGAAATTACTTTAGCTTGCGATTTTGCAATTTCGACTCCTTGACTTCTCGTTACTTTAGTCAGCCTCTCTTGTTTTCCCGCTGCTCGTATCCTTAAGAGCGTTGGCATTAGCATTTCTAGCGTTTCTCTCAAGGGAATCCTCGTCCGGATTTTTGGGAGTAAAGGCATTATATTTTCTAGCGTTTCTCTCAATGGAATTTTAGGTGAACTTAGATCTTGAGGATTTACGTTAGTGCGAAGCGAACGAACCACTTTTTTTGCTCCATCAAATTCAAAAGTAGTTTCCGCATCAATATTTTTTGATTGAACGTCACTACAGATACTTGTAATACCTAATGCAACAATAATTTTTTTCATCATTTTAAACCTCATAGCAAATATTAATTTAGTTTTTACTGTTTCTACTTAATAATAAAACATAAGTATTAATATATGTATAATGATGTATTTATTATTTATTAGTAATATACTATTAATATAATTGCAATACATGTTCATGTATTTTCGAATACACAACTTTGATAAAATTTGCATTACTGAGGGACAGTTTTAAAAAGAGATAGATGGGAGCTGTTAAATTAAAACATCATTAGACGAACAAAGGCTCGCCCAGACCCTTTGTCCTAACTTCAGATAGGCGCTACCCTCCAGGGAGGGTGAGGAAGAAAGGACAAGTGGCCTCCCCTTTTCTGAGGCCTCTCGAATGGCCATATGGAGGGGAATTTCCGCAAGAAGGGGAACCCCAAAAACTTGCGCTTCTTTCTGCATCCCCCCGTGCTCGAATATTTCTGACCGTGTTTGACAATGGGGACAAAGGAAATAGCTCATATTTTCAACAAGACCTAAGATAGGTACATTTACTTTTAAAAACATTTCCAGCCCTTTTCTAGCATCAATCAAGGCAAGATCTTGAGGGGTTGAAACAATGATAGCCCCCGATAATACTGTTGTTTGAGCAAGAGTAAGGTGAACGTCCCCCGTGCCAGGGGGCAAATCAATGACAAGCACATCAAGGTCCCCCCATTTAACTTGACGTAACATTTGATGAAGCGCTTTTTGCACCATAGGGCCGCGCCAAATTGTTGGCATTTTTTCATCTATCATAAAGCCTAAGGACATGCATTTCAGACCATGCGCTTCAAGGGGATTAATGAAACTACCATCATCAGAAGTCGGCTTTTGATTAATGCCGAGAAGTTTAGGAAGGGACGGCCCGTAAATATCTGCATCCAAAATCCCTACTTTTAAATTTAATAATTGAAGGGAACAGGCCAAATTTACAGCCGTCGTAGACTTCCCAACCCCTCCCTTTCCTGATCCCACGACAATGACATACTTAATCCCCTGAATCCGTTTTGCAGATGGATTGTGAGCCTTAGCTTTACGTTGAGCTGTTAGAGCAATTTGAACGCCCATAACCCCTGGAATTTTTTCTAAAAGAGAGGTTGCTTTTTCCTTAATTTTTATTCCTTCATGCATGTGTTCCGTATTTACTTCCAGTGCAAAAGAAACGGTGCCAGAAGAAGTAATATTTAGACCTTGGAGGGCTCCGCAGGTCACAATATCTTGACCTGAGAGAGGATCAACGAGTGTTTTAAGGGCACTAATAATTTGCGATTCAAGAGACATCCGACCATCCTAATTGCCTAAAAGAGTTAGATCATCTATACTCAACATTTCGAAGAATGAAAAGGAGCCGCGCGGAATGAGCTTAAAAGATGATGATGATGGTCCATGGGGGCACGGGGACAACAATTCCTGGACGAAAAAACCAAAATCTGGCCGAGATGAAGGCCCGGATATTGAAGAACTTCTCAAAAAAAGCCAGGATAAGTTTAAAAAGTTCTTTCCCAAAAATGGGAAGGGAAGCAGTCGTACCCTATGGTATATAGCTGGTGGTATCTTTTTTTTATGGCTCCTCACCGGTATATATACAGTCCAACAAGATGAGCAGGCTGCGATTCTTCGTTTTGGAAAATGGGTACGCACCACTGATCCAGGGTTGAATTATCATCTTCCAACACCTATCGAAACAGCTCTTATACGCAATGTGACAGCGATTAACATCCTCACAAATACGAATGCCAGTCAATCAAACACTGGTAATTTGAGTGGTGAAGGCGCGCTGATGTTAACCGGAGATGAAAATATTGCCGACGTTCAGTTCGCTGTAAACTGGCGGATTAAAAACTTAGGTGATTTCTTATTCAATGTAAAATCCCCTGAATCTACTATACGAGCCGCCGCTGATAGCGTTGTGCGCTCAGTCATTGCCCAAACCCCCATTGCTCAAATTCTCTCGGAAGGACGAAGCAAAATAAATATAAAACTTCGAGAAATGCTGCAAAAACTGGTGGATGAGTACGGTCTTGGCATCGAAATTTCCCAAGTCGAACTTTTAAAGGTCACCCCTCCAACCGCCAAAGTTAATGATGCTTATTTGGACGTTCAACGCGCAAAAGCTGACCTAGAGCGGAAACGAAATGAAGCAGAATACTACAGGAATTCCATTGTTCCTGTTGCTCGAGGGCAGGCAAAAAAAATCGTCCAAGATGCGGAAGCTTATAAAGGAAAAGTCATGGCGGACATTGATGGAGAAACCTCCCGTTTTCTCTTAGTGCTTGATCAATACTTAAAAGCACCAGATGTGACCCAGAAGCGACTTTATTTAGATGCCATGCAGACCATTCTCGAAGGTTCTCAAAAGCTTATTATGGAAGGCGGTCAAGGGGCGCTCCCTTACCTCCCCCTCCCGGAACTTAAACGAAAGCCTGTAAAAACTGAAGAGGCCCCACAATGAACCCAAAATCACTCATCGTATTTGCAATCCCCGTTCTCGTCATATTTGGCATTCTCCTGGGGTCCCTCTTTGTGGTGCAACAAACGCAGCAAACACTCGTGCTAGAGTTCGGTAAATTGCTAAGGGTTATAAAGGAACCTGGGCTTTATTTCAAAATCCCTTTCCTACAAAATGTCAGAAATTATGACAATCGTATCCTTGACTTTGATCTTTCTGCAATACCTGCAACACTTGCGGATCAAAAGAGGTTATTGGTAGATACCTTTGCTCGCTACCGCATTGTTGATCCTGCCCTTTTTTATCGAACGGTTTTGAATGAGGAAGGGGCTGAACAACGTTTACGCATTTTGAACCAATCCATCGCTCTTGGCGTTTTAGGGCAAGTCAAATTAACAGACGTCCTTTCTCCAAAAAGAGCTGAGATTTCGAAAACAATTCGAGATCAAATGAATATAGCCGCTAAAGCTTTTGGTATAGAAGTTGTGGATTTGCAGCTCCGAGGTACAGATTTGCCCGCTGAAAACAGCGAAGCTATTTTCAATCGGATGATCAGCGAACGTAAACAGGAAGCTCAAGAGTTCCGTTCGCGTGGGGATGAAGCAGCGCAAGAAATAAGGGCAACTTCCGATAAAGAACGCACAATTATCCTTGCTGAAGCCACAAAGCAATCTGAAATCATTCGAGGACAAGGGGATGCTTATGTCACTGAAAAGGCTGCATCAATATACGGTAAAGATATCAAATTTTATGACTTCTATCGTTCTTTGAGAGCCTATGTAGCAGCCTTGAATCCTGAAACGACAACCTTTATTCTGTCACCAAAAGATGACTTCTTCAAATATTTAAATCGGTAAGGAGTAGCCTAGAAATGTCGATTAGATCGTGTTTAAGAAAAACAGCTCTAGCTTGGTTAGCAGCTCTAACTTTGACAAATATAGCGTCTGCAGACAACGCAACTATGGTGCCATATAGTTTTGCAAATTTGGTCGAGCCGCTTGTGCCGGCAGTTGTTAACATTTCTACAACAACTCTCATTCGTGGTCAGGGAGAGCCTGGCCAATCTCCCTTGGACATCCCCTTTTCAAAGGAATCTCCTTTAGAAGATTTTTTTAAGGAATTTTTGGATCGTATGAAGCCTGAAGGCCCACGAAATGCGACCTCCTTAGGATCTGGATTCATCATTGACCCCGATGGATTCATAGTGACAAACTATCATGTTGTCTCAGATGCCGACCAAATTACAGTCATTTTAAATGATAATACAGAACTTAAAGCAACCGTAGTTGGCCGCGATCGGCGCACCGATGTTGCGGTTTTAAAAATTAAGGCCGACAAAAAACTCCCCTTCGTACAGTGGGGAGACTCAACTAAATTGCGCACCGGAGACTGGATTGTTGCTATTGGGAATCCCTTTGGGCTTGGTGGAACTGTAACAGCAGGGATTGTTTCCCATCTCGCTCGTGATATCGGTGAACGCAGTCGTTCTGGCGATTTTATTGATGGATACATACAAACTGATGCTTCTATTAACTTAGGTAACTCAGGCGGCCCAATGTTTGACATGTCAGGAAAAGTTGTTGGGATGAACACTGCAATTTTTACACCAACCGGTGCTAGCGTCGGTATAGGATTTGCGATTCCATCTGAAATTGTGCAAAAAGTCGTCAATCAAATTCGTCAATACGGCCGTACAAAACGAGGATGGATAGGCGTTCGTCTCCAACCGGTTACAGAAGACATCGCAGAAGGCTTAGGCCTAAAAGATCTTAATGGTGCACTCGTTGGCAGCGTAGTTAAGGATGGTCCTGCCGCCAAAGCCAAGCTTCAAACGGGCGACGTTATTTTGAAAGTCGGAAATGTTGAAATCAAGGATGAACGCAGAGTGGCTAGGGTTGTAGGCGACATTGCAGTCGGCACGAACGTTCCTGTTACAGTCTGGCGCAAAGGTAAAATTTTGGTCGTTCCCGTTCAAGTTGGTGAATACGAAAAAGCTGAGGAAGAAGGGGTGATTCCTTCTCCTGAGAGTGGGAAAGAGCTTGCCAAAGGCGTTGCAATCCATGGGATGACTCTACAACTTCTTAATGACGTTTCTGAAGAGACCCGTCATCAGTATGGTATCCCCAAAGATGCCCAAGGTGTTTTTGTTGCCAAAGTGGAACCTGAATCTTCTGCGGGTGAAAAGGGCATTCGCACAGGGGATATTATTATGGAAATCAGCCAACAAGAGGTCAAAACACCACAAAATGTTGTCGATATTCTAAAAAAAGCTGAAAAGGACAATCGCAAATCTGTTCTGCTTTTGATTAGCCGTGATAACGAACTGCGCTTTGTTTCCATCAAAATTGGACCAGAAGCTACAAAACAGTAGGTAGTGATTGGTATAAAAATGGCGTCATCAAATAAGCGTCATCCAGGGGTTTAGGCTCTCCACGAAGCGCGGCTGAGAGTTAGAGAGCCTTAATCCCCCCGGGACCCAGCGCGAAATATGCCATACGTATTCCCTAGGTCCGGGGTACTTAGAATCACAAATGCTCGAAACTCGCATTGTGTTTCTGAG
>DATKTE010000194.1:0-2589 GCA_035531295.1 Alphaproteobacteria bacterium | reverse complement strand
TTCGATAATCCATTGGTCCTTCCGATGTATGATCTTTTTCAGGCATCCATATTGGTAATAAGTAATCCGAAGACAGGATGGAAGTATCCAAAGTATATGGTACAGGCAGCAAAAGATCTTAAATATAAAACTGAAAATTATTATGAGGCAAGATTCAATAACGTATTGTCTAAGCCATACGCAAATCCAATGTCTTCGTTGTCTAGAACTTTAGATAAGATAAAACTATCGCCACTTGGCAGGGCACTGAAGCCACTAAACTTGACAGTAGAAAACAATCTCCTTCGAGAGGCATACAATCTTTCGTTTACGTGGGCATGGAAGGGAGATGAGTTTATAAGAATGTCCACTTATAACTACTGTCGTTCTGAATTAAAAATGTCACCAAGGCTTGCCGCAGAAATAGCATCAAAAACACATGGACAATATGGTGATGTCCCGAGAGAAACAAGTAGGAAATTAAATCATCTCCTTTTTACTCCGACATTTAAAATAGCAATGGGTAAGTTGCATTGGGAAATGGTTAATGGTGCAATGAAAACTACTGCTAATCTTGGAAAGGTAAGTCTTGCCATGAAGACTTCAGCAAAAATGCTCATTGGTTTACTTGCCGTGAACATAGGTACTGATACAATAATGAACTGGTTGGGCTACGAAACAGAGGTATTCGGACATAAGTATCGCAAAGATTTTGTCGATGATGAGGGCAAGGAAAAGGAAAATGTAATAACTTTTTCCAATCCAAATAATTTAGAAATAAAATTCGTGAATAGATTTGTAACTTCGTTCTTTGGCAATCAATCAAATCCATTCAAGGCATTTTTTGAAAAAAACTCATGGGAACTAAACCCCCTATATACAACCACATATAACGGTCTCATTAAAAATGATAACGGCGCGGGAGATAAAATCTATGACACGATGATCGATAGTACACCAGCCATACTATTCAAAATGGCAAAGTATTCGTTCTTGCAAACTTTCGCTATGTTGTCCAGCTACGGAAACATGGAAAACAGAAGAGAATCAAGGGAACAACTAATAAAAGATAATGGTAAATTCGTTCAGTTTGTATTAGATCCTATTTCGTTTGGATATACACGCACAAAAAAGACAGATAGGTTAGTTAGGGAATATGAGAGGATCAATAACTATCTTAAAAAATTAAATAGGGAAGGGGAACTTACGAAAGAAAAAGAGGCGATACTAATTCATAAATTAAATCTAATTGAGGTAGAGCTTAATGAATTAGAGAAGTAATCACAGGAGGAAACATGAAGGCAATACAAAGCATGATGGGTTTAATTAATGTTACATGGGATCAGGGTGTCATTAAGCCGGACGGAACACTCGATGAGTACAAGTGGGCTATGCACTGTTGGAACCATAAAGAGTGCAGAGTAGATGGGACAAGGGAAATGATGTGGCTCGGAGAGGAAAAAGAAAATCATCCCGCAGCGCCGTTCCTGTTCAATGGGAAAAAGTTTGATCTAACAAAACCAAACCCACAGTTTTTCGAGAGCCTAAAGAGAATGGTTGAGATTGCCCATGAATACGATCTTGAATTTATCTATGTACTATTCGATCATTGTGGAGTAAAGAAATCGGAAAGGGCGGCAGTCAACCCTTGGACCAACAATATCCAGGGGATAAAAGGTTTCCATAAATCTACTGCTGAGAAATACGCAAAACCATATATTGAATCTTGCGTTAAGTGCGGCGTTGATAAGGTTTATATTTGCAATGAGCCGACGTATGGTTATGGTCCATTGTTAATTCGAAGTCGTGAACAATTGAATGATCTCGGTGTAAAGGATAGGGATATCATTGTTGGCGCACAGCATGTAGGCGAAACTGAACTCAACAAGGATCCACGCAAATCGTCTCATCCATATTGGGTGTGGAAGCAGTACCGGAAAACTCACGGTGGAGACATATTGAAAGACGACATCATGTTATCTATTCATGGATTCACCAGAGACAGTCATATATTTTCTGGTGTCGGGGTTGGCGACTACGCATCACGACGCTTCTGGTTATCAAAGGATGGTGTATATCCAAGGCCATCCACAAGTGAAAACCAGAAATTCTTAAATGATTTCCGGAGTGGTAGTTCGGATGCGTTTCTTGACGATGGGGATGAGTGGTATATCGAAGCAATCAACAATGAGTCTCACGGAGGGACCGGGAGCGAGGGACTTGGATTCGCTTTGTCGCTCGGGAGAAAGTACAAGGAATACCCGAAGCCAGGAAAAGAACCGGTTGTCATTGATCCAGTACCAGATACAAAACCAACACCAGATCCGGTAGAACCTGAACCGGTAGAGGAGGAGATTATGTTTATGAAAGATTGGAAAGATTTCAGAGGTTTCTATGAAGGAATAAAGGAGATGAAGTATTTTGTCAGGATGGTGGCACTACTTATGGGTGCCAGCTTTCTTCTTGGGTTTATCGTCAGGTGGACTAGGCTTATTTTCTAACAGTTCTGGGTTTTCGTAGATGTTGCCGATTACTTCTATGTCTTCCCACGAAAATTCTTGACCTTCTGGGCCATAGAAATCTACTGATCTCGAACTGCCAATCCTTTCC
>DATKTE010000193.1:0-4074 GCA_035531295.1 Alphaproteobacteria bacterium | reverse complement strand
GTTTGGATTGGGCTGGCTCAAAAGGAAGAGAATTTGATGCATCTACTTCAATGAGCTCAATATCTGTTTCTTGGCAGACTTTTCGAGCATGAGAGAGTTCGTTTGAAGACTTAACCTGAGAGTGAAAATAATTTAAAGCTTTTAATGTTTGATCTTTTTTAACAATATCTTTCAAACAGTAAACAAGGGAAGAAGAATCCAGACCTCCTGAAAGGCTTACACAGATTGTTTGATAAGGTTCAATCCAAGGTTTTAAAGTACTTTGAAGAACCTGGACTGCGTCTTTTTCTTGGAGCTCAGGCTTTTTATATGAGCTGAGGGAATTCCAAAAGGGGGCTGTCTTTCTCTCATTCCGTGTAACTTTTAAGCTGCACGCAGGAGGAAGTTCCAAAACGTTCTTAAAAGGTGTTTGAATCGAGCTACTGCTTCCATAGATCAGATAAGAACAAAGATACTCCCAATTATATTCTGGTTTTTGACCAAGGATCTTAAAAAGAATTTCTATATGGGAAGCAAACAAGAGGCTCCCATCAGAAAAAGGATAATAGAAAAAAGGCAACTGTCCCGTGGAATCAACAACAATTTCAAAGTGAGATGTTTTTTTATTAACATTAATATAAACGTACTTCCCCCAGATCTCATTTAAAGTGGCTTCCGTGCTTAAAAGAGATAGATCTTTAAAAGTTGCTTTAGCTAATGCACAAGAACGCTCTTTGTCAAGAGCTCGTCCGACCAAGATTGAAGACTCATTCTCCCAAACCCCATCCATATCTTGAGGAGTAGAAAGTTTGTCATAACAAAGAGTAAGAAGGCCTTTTCGAATGACCGAAGGTGCATCTTGTGTAAAAGACCCAATAGTCTTTATAAGACTTTCTTCCGTAACTGACAGAGTGCTAAAATTTAGGAAACCTGCGTAAATCATATTTTCATCCTCCGAAAAGGTTCATTTAAAATAATACCCAATCCTTTCCTTAATTCTTGAGAATCCATGACAACTTTCCCATCACACTCAACCCATGCGTGAGCCATAAAAGGATAGTTTTGAACGCCAATTTCAAGATTGCATTTCCATTTTCGCTTCAAAGCGAGAATGACAAAAATCATGGCCCATTCTAAGCATTTCGTTCTGGTTGGATATGTAAGACAGGCCTGATTCACGACGTTTGCTAGATCTCTCAACTCTTCAGCTTGAGGAATGGTATATTCTGTGTTGATCTTACGAGACCTTTTAATCAGCTGAATCGTGGAATATAGCCCTTTAAATTTTATATAGAAATTGACTTTAATAAGTGTCATAAGGGCCTCTAAAACTTGGATATCCAACCGCACTTTTTTGTTCTCTATGGGCAGTCGCCAATCCACATCCGAGACTCCTTCGGAGGTAAGCTTCCGATCAATATGATAAGGGTATGGGCTCTCTTTGCATTCAATGATGCGATCGTTTAAGAGTTTCTGGATATAAGCTGAATCTTGAGATGAGTATTTAAAATCAGAAGAACGTATAACTTTGGTGCCTGTATGAGGTATATTCTTTTCAAGGATGTCAGTAAATAATTTTGAAATCTGCTCAAAACAGATCGTATATTTATCTTCTTTCGCATCCAAAAGTATCAGCTTATCTCGAAACTGAGTGATATAAATATGATCATTAAGATGGTAGTACATAGTGTTCTCTTTTCGTAAAATTATTTTGTTAACTCAAGAGATTAAGCTGGGATAAACAGGCACTAGCCTTTTTTAAGAAAACCTAATGCCTGTTTTTTTCTTATCTCATCTTAAAATTGGTTTTAACAGTGCGTGCCACGAAGGCTTCCCCACCCCTCTGGCCAACAAATTTCATTCCCTTGAGTTAAAGAAGATGCGCTTGCTTCTAAAGCAATACCGTATTGAATATTTTTCATTTGTTTTCCTTTCATATATAAATCCTCTCAACTCCATTCTTAGAAAGAACCCCACCTGGGAGAAAGGAATATGGGATGAGGCTCTGGGAAAATCTTCTCAGTTTTGACCACCTGGGAACATCCGTAGAACATAAGGAGATTGACTTAAATGGACTTTGGGGGAAAGGGAGTTTGAGCTAAATCAAGGCTTTCTGGACTTACATTTTTTCTTGTAGTTTACATCATCTACGTAGAGAGTACGTAGATGTCTCTGAAGAAGGACTTGTCTTTGACCACGTCATAAGGAAGATTTTTTGAGAAGAGCACCCTATTTATGCAAGAATCACAAACATTCTTTCCTCAAGATCTTTATACGAAAGCATTTAACAACCATTAATAATATCCATTTTGCAACTCGGGAAATTGATGTGATGGCTTGCCTTTTGAGCGCAAAGAGAACGAATAATATGGGTAAAGGGTAGAGTTTCTGTCATCGTCCGTTTAAAAAACAATTTTGATTTGGCTTATTAAGAATCAAGAAGGGGAATTTCTTCCAAAGGTGGAAGCAAGATCATATTATTTTAAATACATGGCAAGAATAATGAAAAAAATATTTAACAAAAACCTTATCTTATAACACTTAAAAGGAAAAATTAAGGGAATTTAAGGGAAGAAAGTTCCTCATAAATGAGAATACTTTTTATAGTAACCACGGCAATTTTTATGAATAAGAAATTCCTTAAAAATTGACGTTGGTTCTCATCGAGGTTCTGTGAACAAAAATTACCCCTACCAGATAAAAGTTGAAACGAAGTAAAGAAAGGATAAGAAGGAGGCAGCGGTTTTATCAAATCGAGAAAAGACTCTCCTAAAATGCTTTATTTTACCAAAGAAACGCTCGATGAGATGCCTTTCCTTATCAAGGTATTCATTTTCCTGGGATTGAGACGATTTCTTTTAGGTGGAACTACGCAAAGAAACTTTCAGACCATACCATCAGAATCAAAAATTCATCTACCCGCGGCTTTACCAAAGGTAGATGATTTTAAAGCTACTTATAGGTAACCTGAATTGTGTTCTCCCTAAGTTATACTTATGGCACGAATCCTGTTGAGGGTTCTGGCTCAAATTTAAAGGATCTATGATTTAACCACCAGTTATCATTAGGTTCAGCTGTTGTGTCCAACCAAGATGCAAACCCATTGAAAGCATTCCATACGTTAAGAAGTTTTCCACTTTGTTTATTCTCAATTAGATAATAACCAGATCCCTGGGGAATAAATCTAAAAAGTTGATGATCTTTAGATTTACGATCTTTAGGTTGAGCCTTAACACTCAATCGCTTTTCCTTACTATCTGCATTCTGAACAGAAATAACTTTTTCGCTTCCCTTGTTTTCTATTAAATAATAGCCATTCCTCCACCAAATGAACTTAAAAAGTCCATGACTGTCATAATTACCATTACTAACTTGCGAAGTAACATCTTGTGAACTTTCTTCCATATGTGCATTGTTAACATTTAGATTCCATCCTTTTTCTTTATTCACAATCTTATAAAAACGCCCTATCGTTATGTCCATATCTTGGCCTGTAGAATCTGTAACAGATTGTCCCTCTTTTTTCTTACTCAAGAATTCTATGGCCCCTGCATAACCTTGTTCTGCAGCTTTTTGATACCAGTAGTCGGCAAGAGTGTCATCTTTTTCAACCCCGAAGCCGCCTATATTGTATATATTACCTAAACCAGCTTGACCGTGGACATTTCCCTGCTGCGCAGCTTGAAGAAACCAATAGGCCGCTTTTTTGAAATCCTTTTCAAGTCCATCTCCCCCAAGTCGATAGGAAACGGCCAGACAGACTTGAGAAAGTGCATCTCCTCTCTCTGCGTTTCGGCGCATTACAAACAGACCTGTTGCGAATCTCTCTAGTTCAAAAAGATCCTCCATTGCCCTCGCCCCGTTAAAGGAAAAGCTCCCGATCATAGCTATGGTTCCCAGTAAAATAAAAATTTTTGAGCGGTGTATTTTATGTTTCATTTGCTTTTCTCCTTAAGTTTATTTTGTTATAAATCCCCCCAACTCCATTCTTTAAAAGAGCCTTACCTGGAAGAGAGGAATATCGAATAAGGCTCTTGGAGAAATCTTCTCAGCTTTGACCAATCAGAAATATCCGTAGAACATAAGGAGATTGAC
>DATKTE010000192.1:0-5096 GCA_035531295.1 Alphaproteobacteria bacterium | reverse complement strand
ACTATACATCTTTATCATCCAGCTAATGGAAATGTTATGGGTGATTATCCATGCCCATCTTATCTTATAAACATTAAAGCCCCTTATATAAATGGTTTTGCGCCTCCTGCAGTTTCTGGGCACTTAAAGGACGTTAAAGACGGTAACATTGAAGCTTTTGTTATGGGTTTATATATTCCCGCACATGCAGCGGAAGGGACAGGACAAACTATAAGTCTCCCCCTTTTAAGAGCTCATTATTGGGTTGAACCAGATGCGCCCCATAGTTATGGAACTATTAAGTCAAAAGATGTAAATGACCGTTACTATTCTGCTTATAAAATACAAGCTGGAATATTTTCAAGCCAACAAGGCGGACCTCGTCTTAAAGGCCAGTCCCAACTTGCTCTTCTCCCTGGTGATGTAGTCATTCATAATGTCCATGAAGCGGGCGTGCTCACAGATCCAAGGCTTATTTGTTCGCCAGACAATTTTGCTATTGAAAATTTGGATAGACAAACTCGTGTGTTTTATTCCGTAACGAAATGGCTAAATCCAGCTACAAACATCTTGAAGGCAGCAGTCGTAAGATATGTTTCATTTAGTCCGGAAGATAGAGAAACCCTTGAATACCAGATTCCACGTAGCACAAACCTTTCTGACCTTAAGGAGCGAGTTAGCCCCTTTCTTACATTGCCCGTTGGTCGTTATTTAGATCCCTACGAAAAAGACGAAGAAGCTTAATTTTTTCGTCACAAGAATGATAAACTATTAAAGTGCATGATTTATCCAACAACCCAGACTTATTGTGTTGTTGGATATTTTTTTAGAATTCATTTTTAACTCTTGGCGTAAGTGAGATCAATTTTGTTTGGCGTTTTGATCAAATTCCTTGGTATTCCTAATGTTTATCTGGCATACTAAAAGGAAAATGGGAGAAATCATTGTAATGGTGGTCGTTGAGTATGAAATTAGATCCAAATAAGCTTTATTTTTTGCCCCTGGGCGGATCAGGGGAAATCGGAATGAATCTCAATCTCTACCACACCCACGGAAAGTGGTTGATGGTGGACTTAGGGATAACCTTTGATCAAACGCCGGGTATCGAAGTATTGATGCCCGATACTCAATTTATTGAAGAGCATGTCCAAAATCTTGTGGGGCTTGTTCTAACCCATGCCCATGAGGATCATATTGGGGCCGTACCTTACCTTTGGCCTCGCCTGCAATGTCCAATGTTTGCAACTCCTTTCACAGCATCGCTTGTGCGCCATAAGCTTAAAGAAGCAGGTCTTCAGGCACCAGTTCACGATATACCTCTTTCAGGTGGTGTTGATATTGGTCCCTTTACCGTTGATTTTATTCAGATTACTCATTCCATCCCTGAACCCAATGTTCTAGCGATTCGGACAGGTGCCGGAACAATTGTTCACACAGGAGATTGGAAGATCGACCCCGATCCTTTAATTGGAGAGCCGACAGACATAGACGCCTTAAAGAAGCTAGGGGATGAGGGAGTCTTAGCTCTTGTTTGTGATTCAACCAATGTCTTCGTTCCGGGTCATTCAGGATCTGAAAAACCTATCCGAAAAAATCTTATCGATCTTGTTGCAAAATTTCCTGGGAAACGTGTTCTCATTGCTTGCTTTGCTTCAAATGTAGCTCGTGTTGCCAGCTGTGCGGAAGCAGGTTTCGCAAATGGGCGGATGGTAGGGCTTGTGGGTCGTTCCCTCCACCGTATGGATGAAGTTGCTCGAGAGCTTAATTATTTCAAGGATTATCCTCCTTTCCTCAATCATCACGATTCTGGCTTTCTGAGTCGACATGAAACCCTTCTTGTTTGTACAGGAAGCCAGGGTGAACAGCGGGCTGCCCTTTTGCGAATTGCAAAGGGCGAAGATAGACACATTTTCTTGGAAGAAGGCGATGTTGTCATTTTCTCCTCTCGTCAAATTCCTGGAAATGAAATGGCTATTTCCAATCTACAAAATTTACTAGTACGCCAAGGTATTCAGGTCATCACAGCAAACGATGAGGACATTCACGTATCCGGACATCCATGCCGGGACGAGCTTGTTAAGATGTACTCTTGGATTCGCCCGCAGATTGTCGTACCCGTTCACGGTGAAGACCATCACATTCTTGAACAATCGAAGCTTGCCCTCGCAAACAACGTACCTCATGTAATTACCCCTCGGAATGGAGATCTAATCTCTCTTACGAAAAAAGGAGCAGTCTTGGTTGATCAAGTCCCTTCAGGTCGGCTTGCCCTCGATGGAAAGAAGTTGATTCCTTATAAAGGCGGCGTGATGCATGACCGCCATCGTTTGATGAGCACCGGACATGCGCTTGTCACACTGATTTTAAAGGAAGGTGGAGCTTTTATCCATCCGCCCTCCGTCCTATTAATTGGGGTGACAGAAAGAGAACATCTTGAAACCGTTACCTCTCGCTGCATTGGAGCTATTGAAGAATCTTTCTTATCCCTTTCTTTAGAGGACCGCGATGACGATGAGAAAGTCGCAGAAATTGGTCGCGTTGCAACAAGACGCGTCCTATCAAATTATTATGGAAAAAAGACGCTTACCCATGTGCAAGTCTATCGTGTTTAAGGAAGAGACTTATGATTGGAAACTTAAACCATGTTGCCATTGCCGTTCCTGATTTAGATGCTGCAATTCTCCAATATCAGAATGTATTTGGAGTCTTTGTCACTTCACCCCAAGATCTACCAGAACATGGGATCCGCATCGCCATCGTTAACCTTCCAAATACAAAAATTGAACTCATCACTCCTCTAGGTAACGCCTCCCCCATTGAAAAGTTTCTTAAAACCCATCCTCAGGGGGGAATTCATCACCTCTGTTATGAAGTTCCAGATATTGCGGCAGCACAAAACGAGCTCAAATCTGCAGGGATACAAGTCATCGGTGATGGAATACCTAAGCCGGGATACCACCGAAACCCGGTTCTTTTCTTTAATCCTAAAGACTCTCTTGGCGTTTTGATTGAGCTTGAGGAAGTACGCACCGCAATCGGGAGTCATGTCGAAGCAGGGCGAATCGACACCATCCCTACAGTTCATAAATCTCCTGTTGATTCCCTAAAAGGTGTTGAAGGGGTGGAAATTGACGTCGAAGCTGATTTCAGACAACGCACGCCTCCGGATAACCGAGAAGGGAATTAGGTTTTGAGCCATAAAAAGCAAGGATACCTTGAAAAGCATTTATATTTCCTAGATCGCTTCGGCTCTTTTAGAGCCTCGCAAAGACGGAAAGGAAGGAGTCGTCTTTGTCAGGAACAGAGCTCCGAAGCCATCCAGTCATCTTTGCTTAAATTTATTTGGAACTTCAAATGACCTTTACCATAGGCCTCATGGTTTACGTGATGATTTGGGTCATTGTCCTTTTTTTGGTTCTCCCCTGGGGCGTGCGCATCCCAGATAAGGTTGAGCCTGGGCATGCTACAAGCGCCCCTGAACGTCCTTATATCGGGCTCAAATTCCTTATAACTTCTGTACTATCCGCCCTTTTATGGGTCATTGCGTATCTGATTTTGAGGTCCTAGCCGAAGCTGCGAAGCTATTTGTTACAGCCCGCCTACGCCAAGGCTTCGTCGGGCAGCCTTCGCTCTCTTTTCATCATGGTTTACCAGCCGAAGCTGCGAAGCAGCGAAGGCTGGTGCCGTCAGAGAGAATCGGACTCTCGACCTCACCCTTACCAAGGGTGTGCTCTACCACTGAGCTACGACGGCACATCGCCGCAAGATGCCACAGCAACGCCGCACAATCAAGATAGGAGGGCCTCTTTTATCAAAAATCTTTTTGAAAATTTTTAGTAGCTGGGAAAATACAGTTTTTTTTGTATAAAGTTTCTAAATGACTTCGTTCCTTTGGAAACACACAAAGCTTGTCCTCACATAAATGGCGGCAGCCCTAACTTCCCCTATGGCAATGTCTTAAGCTTATCCGGAAACAAGACTAAGAACACACAGAGGGAGCGATCGATTCAGAAACTTAAAATCTACTGAAGATCAGAAAAAGAAGCAGAAGGCTGCCTTAGATAAAATGGCTCAGGACCAAAACTTGGTACGAGCTTAATTGTATTCTACGCCAATTTGAAACAATTTTTTAAGTTGTAATTTTCTCTTTTCTGCAGATTTAATGGGATCATAACTCGTATGACATGAATACTTCCAATGTGAGGTAGCTTCTGACTGCTCTGAGCCACTGATGTTTTTTTCGTAAATGCCACCTTGCCCAGCAATCCTTAGTGAGACCCTGGTTCCTATTTCTGCTAATCTTTCCCACCCACAGTCATTTTTTTTGGAAACGCTGGAATATTTTGAATAAAAATCTGGGTGAGCTCCCCACCTAAGCACACTGATTTGACGATAAATATGATACTCGTCCATTGCCTTAACTTCAGAAATGGCGGAAACATTGGATTCTGCTGAATGCGATAAATACTCCTGATCTCGCTGCCTAAGAACACTAATTTTACGATGAATATCAGACTTTTCCATTGCCATGACTTTAGAAATGCTGGCCAAGCACAAGAGCATAAACGCCAATAAAACTATATTTTTCATAAACAAATTTCCTTAATTAACAATTGATTTGAAAGAGCTTATCAGTTAGCATATTTCTTTATGTAAATCAATATGTTTAATATTAATACATTTCTTGATTATTAGGGTAGGATATAAAGAATTATGATTAAGACAACTGATAAACAACATCCTTCCATTGCTCAAAGAAAAAAACTAGATGAAGCACGTAAAAAACGCCTTGCGGAAGCCTTGCGAAAAAATTTGCAAAAACGAAAAGAACAAACACGCGCAAGAAAAGCAGAAAAGTAGAATGGCGAGAAAATACAGAAATTATTAAAAGAAATGCGTCATCCCGGAATTTAAAAACCCTCCGCAAACCCTTGTGAGCGTTAGGGTTTTTTAATATCCGGGACCCAGGAAATACTTTGATTAAATACCGCGCTGGGTCCCGGGTACTAAGAAACACTAATGCTCGAAGCTCGCATTGCGTTTCTAAGTCCCTGGATGACGCGTTTTTTAATTCTGCCACAGCGCTCTTCTGCTCTTCTGCTCTTCTGCTCTTCTGC
>DATKTE010000191.1:0-2387 GCA_035531295.1 Alphaproteobacteria bacterium | reverse complement strand
AATCTCTTGCACGAATCTTGGGAAAGAGTCGAAGCCATATTGCAAATACCTTAAGGCTCTTAACTTTGCCAAAAATTGTAAAAGACTACCTAAATGAAGGAAAGCTATCGGCAGGTCATGGTCGTACTCTGGTGGGAGCTGAAGATCCGGAAGCCCTTGCCCAAGTGATTATTGGGGGGACCCTTAATGTGCGTCAAGCAGAAACACTTTCAAAGCAAAGGCAAACGGGGGGATCCTACATTCGATCGCCAGGAGAAGCGGACCCTGAAAAAGAAGTATTAAAACAACATCTTTCTGATCTTATCGGTTTGCCTATTGATCTCAATCTGAAAGGCACGGGCGGGAAAATCGTCATTTCGTTTAAAAATCCAATGGAGTTGGATAAAATAATACAAAAATTCAATTTGTTAACCGATAATGTGTCTATGAATCCGAAGACAGCAAATTTCAAGTTGTACTAATTGTGTAATCTATTGTGATGAAACTTGAATCTTAAATTGTTTCACGTGAAACAATTTTGGAGTGTGGGTTCTTTCCTTTGTCATAACCACTTACCACGTTGTGTCTCTATGGCCACGAGGTTCATGGGGTAAGAAGCGCTAGGACGACACGCCTGGATAAGAGGTGAATAGTTACAATTGCCAAGTCTTTATGTTCCGTTGGTACTTTGCACCAACGCACAGACTGTTTTCCGATCATGGGTCTTGCTAGGCTCTGTAAGAGCCAAAGCAATTTAGCCTTTCTCTTAAAACAACAGCAATTTAATAACACACGAAGAAATTGTTTCACGTGAAACATTTTAGACCAATTGGCATTTTTTTAAGCAGTGCGTGAGAGTTGCGCATTCGGGGTGCTCATGCCATTTATCATAAATAAGTGATGTTATGTTAAGTTTCTGGATCGCCACGCCCTCAAAGGGGGCTCGCGAAGACGACTGTAGGAAACATCACCTCTCGTCTTTGCGAGGAGCTTTGCTCTGAAGCAATCCAGAATTATTTATGATATTTATTTCTTATAAATGGTATTATGGGGTCTTCAGACGGGTTGTCTTTTGGACGGTGGGTCAATCGTTAGAAATTTGACTGACCTTTTCAAAAAGCGCGCTTTGACGGGCTTCAAGAGCTGAAGCTGAAAAATCATGAATTAGTTCTTCAAAAAGTTGGTGCCAGTTGGCTTGCGCCCTCAAATGCATAAACACCGCACCAATTCCTACGGCTGCTCTGTCCATAAATACAAATTCCCGAGGGGGCTTGACTCCCCCTCTGCGTTTAAGTTCATCAAGAACCGCACCTGCCACTTTTCGGCCGCGGAAACCAGATTGTGTTTCTTCAATGGGTCTTATCCGATCATCCAAGAGGGGCTCATATAAAAACTGTGCCCAAAGATTTAAAATCTCAATCAATTCTCGATCAATGTCTTTAAAGCCCCAGGTACGATAAGCATGGACGGCAAGTTCTTCATCATTCGTTTGAAGGGCTTTATAGAGGTC
The DNA here is from genome assembly GCA_035531295.1 of Alphaproteobacteria bacterium. Classification (GTDB taxonomy): domain Bacteria; phylum Pseudomonadota; class Alphaproteobacteria; order UBA9655; family UBA9655; genus UBA9655. The sequence continues at coordinate 898 of DATKTE010000191.1, read as the reverse complement.
GAGAACCCCTTCAATGAGAGGAGCTTTAAAAACGCGAATACATCCAAAATCGAGGAGGTTCAACTTATTTTGGCGACTCCAGGAATAATTTCCAAGATGAGGGTCACCGTGTAAAATACCATACTGATACAGAGGATAGTACCACACCTTAAAAAGTGAGGTGGATACTTCATCTCTTAAATCTTGTGGGCTATCTTTTAGAGTTAACAATTTATCCCCCTCCAGCCACGTCATACTTAAAAGGCGTGGTGTTGTGAGAGAATCAATCACTTCTGGTACTTCAACAAAGGGAAAGGATGCGAGCATTTCTTTGAAAAGCTTTATATTTTTCGCTTCCAAAAGATAGTCTAGTTCTTCTCGTAAACGATCGCCAATCTCAAGCCGTAAGTTTTCCGTATCAAGGGCGCCGCTATAGATTTCGAAGGATTTTAAGATGAATTTTAACTGGTTTAAATCTGCTTCAACCGCTGATCCCATTTCCGGGTACTGTAGTTTACAGGCCAGATGGCGTCCCTTTAGATCAATAGCTTTATGGACCTGGCCTAAAGACGCTGCTGCAGAAGCATTGGGCTCAAATTCAAGAAACTTGCTCCGCCAATCAGGCCCCAGCTCAGTCTGCATGCGCCGCTTGACAAATGGCCAACCCATAGGAGGAGCATTGGATTGGAGTTCAAGAAAAGCAGTGGCATACTCCTCTGGTAAGATGTCAGGTACAGTTGCAAGAATTTGGGCGATTTTCATCAAAGGGCCTTTAAGATGCCCGAGCGTTTCTTTGAGCGCTTCTGCATGCTGAGGTTCATTTATGGAAATCCCAAGATAGCGGTCTCCAAAAAGGCGAGCCATAAGCCCCCCCACTGCCGTTGTTACATTTGAGTACCTCTTAAGACGACCGGAAAAG
>DATKTE010000190.1:0-2864 GCA_035531295.1 Alphaproteobacteria bacterium | reverse complement strand
CCTGTTCTTTGATGCTACGGAAAATAGTGTCGCCACAGCATTGATACCCTTTAATTGTGCTTCTGCCTCTCGCTGAGCCGCCGCTATTACTTGCATGTCTGGTTTATTCACTCCTTCAAGTGATTTCATTAACCTTTTCATCCTGGCATTACTCTCCATAAATAACTGCACGATCTGGTTCATTTTCTGACCTCCATTCTTTAAATTGTTTTAGGGTTCGTTTCATGGTTATTTGTTGACGTTTTAATTCAATCATTTTGGGATTTGTTATAAATGCCTTATCATAACCTAATTGCCGCTTAATATACCTATCTGTAAGTATTTCCCTTTCCTTCTTTCCCCTTTCTCTCTCCCATTGTTTTCTTTCGGGTTTTTTGTTTCTATTAGCATCCCAGACTTTTACTTTTTGAGGGTTTGCTTTTTGATATTCACTATTATAAGTCGGATGTTTTAAATGATATTTATTAGCACGTTTTCTTGCTTTTTTGAGCTGGTCTTTAGTTTTACAATATTCACGATGTTTTTCTTTGTTTGCTTCTCGGTATTTAAGTTGACGTTCAATATGCTTATAATAAGAGTTAGTTCCAATAATCCCCGTACATAATTTGCAATATGAAGCTATCCCGTGTTTCCGGTTCCTGTTTATATGAAATTCTTCCCTCAATTTATAATCTTGGCACTTAGGACACCAAAACAAATCAGGGTTTTCCGGGTGCTGCCGTTTCATCTTCCCCACCTTTCGCCTTCTTATGTTCTTTCTTATGGCCACCCAATATATGCTTAAGAATCTTAAGACAATCACACCAATTACATTGGTCGGATAGTTGTAATGTGCAATATCCCTTTAGTTTAATTTGCCTGCCACCCGGATTGCAAAATTCCTCTTCCAATCCTATCAGATTGATCACTTCCTTTGCCTTTAGTAATGGCATGCTATCATCTCTCTCTCTATGACAAATTGGACATATCATCTTCCCCACCTCTCGCCTTTATTTTAACGTTAATATCCATTTACACAACTTTGTTTCTGGAAGTACTGATAAACCAACACGCTCTATTTCAATACGTTCAATCTCGATATTATGTACTTCAACGCCCGTGGTATCCTCAAATTCCTGAAGTGCAGAATAGACCTTTGTCAAAAACCATTCCTTTGGTGTTTTCTTTTCATCTCTCATCTTCCCCACCTCACAATTTGCTTTTCTAATTTCTCTAAAACTTTCAGGCTCTTTTCCCAATCTTTATAGGCTTTAAACTCTGCCTTTATCTCGGGGCATTTACACGCTTCAGGTAAACTCTCATACTTATCATAATCAGCATAAAGGACGTCTCTAACCTGTGCGTTAAACTTCCCGTTAAAAAACGTAGCGATCCCAATACTTGTTCGGTCTTTCATTTTCCCCACCTTTTATCTTTATGCTCTAGCTCGTGGCAGGCGTTACATAAACTCTCATGGTTAAACCTGTGATTATTCAACTCGTTACCGTCCTTATGATGTACCAGAACAGCCGGAACAGTCAAGCCTTGTTTCTGACATCGCTCACACAAGGGGTCAATTGACAGCTTATAATCCCTGATCCGACGCCATGTTGTGGAATGTAAGAATCGCCGCTCTGGGGTCTGGTCCCGCTTCTTATCATACTTTTTATTCTCAGCTTGTGTATAAGGTAGGCAGTCAGGGCAATATGTCTCAATACCCTTAACTAAATTAGGGCATCCTCCCCGGCGTGGGCCATATCCAAGACAGGGCCGTCCAGCTCTATATGGGCTCATTGAATTCTCCTTTATATCTCTTCCCTCCATTAAACAACGGAAATAGTTTAACGGTGAGCCCTAATTTATCAACTACTGCATCCGCAGATTGCACACACATTGCGATACCCTCAGCACCCTCGACGCGATCCCCAAATATTTTCTGGTATTCGCTGTATTCAGCTTTCTTGAGATTAGGGCTTTTCACTTCGATGCTCACAAAGCGGCCCCGATAACAGCAGAGGATGTCATGAACCCCCTTCATACCCATAGGCCCACCCCAGTTCTTCCATGCGAAGCATCCGGGGATGTAATTAAGCATATCCAGGATTTGTTTTGTTACGTCAGTTTCTTTCATTTAAATTTAGAGTTTTTTCCTCAATCATTTCAATAATATTATACATCCTCTGTTGATATTCATCACTTGAGATCCCGGAATAACACTCACGGCATTTCCACAAATCATCACCTTTTTCGCCAGTGCGGTCATCACCATCATCTTTCATGGTAATACAGTCCGTTTTTTTACAGACTTGGCAATACCTAGAGTACATATTGAATTTAGCACCATATTGTTTTGACGCCTGGTCGGTATAAATATAACCCAAGATTTGTGCTGGCTTAGGAAAATAAGAACAATTATCAATACACTTATAACCAGCTTGTCTTATTTCATCATCAGTGTAGGGTTTTAGAGCCTTAATATAAGCTGACTTCGACTGTTCTGATATTTCTTTTCTATCCCAGATAGCCATAAATGTGTTTAGCATTTCTATTACAATATGCTTGCTTGCCATTTTAAAAAGGCCCCCTGTCCAATATTGTTTCGTCTACCTCTGGCTTTTCTTCCGGTTCATCTTCCCATCTATGGTTCTGTATCCACCGTTCCGGGTCTTGCCATTCAGCGCAGAACTGATTAGAGTTTTGTTTTTTCTTGCGCCATTCCTTTTGGTTTTTGAGCGCGTCTAAGATAACCTGTATGTCCGGTATATTTTGGCTTCCTTTTTTCCATGCTTTGAATGCTAAAGGTTTTTTGTTTTTCTTTGGATACGCTTTCCAGAATTTTTCAAAAGAGAGAGAGAAAGGGTCCTTATCTTTTTCTAGTCTAGTCT
>DATKTE010000189.1:0-2864 GCA_035531295.1 Alphaproteobacteria bacterium | reverse complement strand
TCCCATAGAAATTCCTAAACCCTTTAAATTCTGGGAGGAGGATAAATCCTGAATCACTTTCCCAATATTCCCCTGACGATTGACAAGGGAGATACTTGCTTGAGAAACAAGGGATCCAAACCCAGCTGAGGCAGCACTTCCAGCAATACTGCCCAGAGTTCCTCCCCCTACAAATCCACTGACTCCCAAAGCAATCGCTGACCCTGCTCCCCAGGTCGCAACCGTCACAGCTAACGCCAGAAGCGCCGCTCCCTCTGCGGTTAAACCTTGAGCCTTCTTGTTCCACTTTTTGTGCTCTTCCTCGATGAGATTCCAATTAACGGAGGGATTATTGCGCAGGTTCTTGACCCAAGCCGTGGCAGGGTTTTGTTCCAGCAGATCTAAGGATTGGGCGAGACTTCCCTGTTGCTTAATGTCAATTTTAACACCTCTCGCGCCAAATACGGAAAACCCACCTTGGGTGTAATCTTTTACTGTCTCTACCGTTTGGTGGTCATAACCTCGCGTTTGATTCGACTGCCAAAGGAGATTTTTTTTACTCCTTTGTTCATGGCGTGAAGTCGTAGATATACCTGCATCCACATCAACCCTTCCCTGGTTGGACCTCACAATTGCTTTCGCATGACCGCTAAAAACAGGAGCTTGAACACGATTATTACCCTCAGATTCAAGGAGAGTCGTGTCCCCGCCAGCTTGGTAACTGTTGGGGTTAAAGATGTTAGAACTTTCATGGACTGTCCTTGTGGACTTACGGCCGTGACGGCGTTTCGTACTCGAGCTATCGCTTTGAAAGTCGTCATAGACGCCTTTGTCGGTGAACGTCGTTTCAGATTTGGCGTGGACATTTCCCCCAGCATTAAAAGCGACACCTTCAAAAACCATGTCATCGGCGGATAAAGCCTTTGAATTTCCACCGGAAATAACCTGAGTTTTATGATGAGTTGTGGTTTGGACACGCGACCGATGGCGCCCTTCCTCAGTACTCACATCAGAAGAAGTTTGTTGGGATCCAAGATAAAGTTTTCCACTGGATTTTAATGTTACATTTATTTTGGCTTCAAATCTAACATTGCGTGCGTGAAAAAAATCTTTTGATTCCAAAGTCAAATCGCCCGTGCGCGCATGAAAGGCGGCTTGGGGGTCAAGGACTTCCATGTATCCCCCTGGAACCATAACTTGTTTTTTTGTCGTCTCGGCGATGATTTGACTCGCTTCCAAAGAGACACTATTTCCCTCTATGATTCCTTGGTTCATAATCATTCCTTGAATGTGAGCCATAAAATCGCCGTTGACGGTAAGTCTGGCTTTATTGGTAAGATTGCGAGCCCAAAGGTGAAGCGTGGTATTTACGACAGCATTTCCCTCAATATTGACATCGGTCTCCTTTAGCTGGGCATAGGTTTCACGCGCTTTTGTTTGATTCAAAAGCTGAAGAAGGTTCATGTCTTTGACCTTGATGACCGCAATGTCTGCCTTTTGGCGCCCCTTGAATCCGCGGTTATTTTCAGCAATAAGCGACAGAGTTTCTCCAGCCTCATTAGAAGATTCGGCCGCATCCTCATAATGCTCTGTTGCTTCTAGGGTTGTGTTTTTCCCTACATGCGTTTTGCCGAGTTGTTCAACGGTTTTTGCTTTTAAGCTTAGATTGTCCCGGATCTTCGCATCCCCCTCATGCGTAATATGATCGCCTTCTGCGCTTAAAGAGTGGGCTGTATTGTCTCCAGATAAAACGATCGTTTTGCCATCGACTAAAACATTGCCATTGGCATTCAGATCTTTGATCCCGACCTTTTCCTCAGCATTAAAATGCGTATCTCCCGTCGTATTTACAGAATCGGCATTTATATTTGAGCCCGTAAAACGATTATATGCCCCTGTTAAAGTACTTAAGGTGAGAATAAGGTTTCGTCCGCCATCAATGAGCGTCCTTCTTCCGGCGATTCTTGATTGATCTATATTTGCTGAGCTTTGAGCGCTAACAACGGCATCGCCTTCTTTGCTGATGACTTTGCTTTTATCAAGCCCCACATGGCCGCCTGCAACAGTTGCAGAGAAAAGGCTTTCAACAGAAGACTGAGTCAGGTTTGTTTTTTTCGTGCCTTGAACAGTGGCTGCGCCATTTTTGCTGCTTACGATGCTTGAATCAAGATCCACAAAATCAGCATGCACTGCAGCATGCTGGTCTCCCTGGATATGAGAGTTATTGAGTGTGGCCCTTCGTTCCGCAATGACAGAAGCCGTTCCATAAAGACTTTCGAGAATTGAATCACTCAGAACGGCTTTTTTACCTCTTATGCTCGCACTGTTCCCTTTGAAAAATCCTGCTTTGAGGTTTGCATTTTTGATATCTATTTTCCCCTCAGCAACAAGAGTTACGTCTCCACTTTCTGGATAAATGGTGGCTTTTTAACAGCTCAACGCTCGGCCTGCTTTTAAGGTGATTCCTGAACCCAAAGATTTTTTCACATCGCTCCATGGGCCAAGCGGAAGAGTGGCCATTTTCTTTGCAAAATCATGATCAAAAGAAAGGGGTTTCTCGTCCTTTGGATTCAAGATAGGAAAGTAATCCATGAGAGGAAAATGTGTGAAGCGAGAAGAATGCTGTCTTATCTCACCATTATAATCTAAACTTCTCTGACTGCTCAGCTGTAGAAAACAATTCTCTCCCCCATGTCTTAACTTAAATTTTACCCCCTGCCCTGCCACCAATTCAGACGTTGCTGTTATAAGACCATCTTTAAGATATGACTTATGTCCTTGAATGTATTTGATAGATCTTGCTTGGAGGAGAAGAAGGGTTGGAGAATAAAATGTTCCTGAATCTTCGTAGGAGTCTTTAAATGCAGCTTGGTGAACCCCACAGG
>DATKTE010000188.1:0-16184 GCA_035531295.1 Alphaproteobacteria bacterium | reverse complement strand
TGTTGATTGCTGAGCTTCTTAACACGGGTATAGAAAAAGCTAATGACGCTCTCAAAAAATCAAATGATCCGCTTATCAAATTTTCAAAAGATGCCGCTTCTGCCGCCGTCTTTATATCCCTATGTTTGGTAGGGATTTCTTTGGTGAATTTGGTTTTGTAGTACTTATGAAGAGTTGGCCTTCGAAGCTTTTATGCCAGTAAAAACAAGAGTGTTTTTTGGGGCTTTTAATCATCATTGTTCTCATGTGCAGGACATTATTGATATTACTATCCTTATGAAGAAAATAAGCTCCTTGTCAAAGAGCGCTTGAACAGAATAGATGATATCTTTTGGGATTCTTCGAATTGGCCGGGAGAGAAGTCCTCTGTCGTGAGCGATGAGGATAAGAGCTCATGGGGTTATTATTCCGATGAAGATCCAGCATGTAGTCCTCATCATTCAGATGATGATGCATTCTTTTCTGTTCCATGGGGAATAGAATATTCTGAATATTACCCAGAGCTCATTTCAACTTTGGTGGACGCTTCCTTGACCAATCCACACTCTTTGCAGAAAGAGTAGGCTTTTTCTCTAAATTCAATTCACGATGGGGCTATTTTCATTCTCTCTATTAATCGAAAATAGGCCCCATACTTATTTTCATTTATTGATCTTTTCGAAAATAGGGGTTTGCTCACGCGATGGGTAAGCTCCCCTCCTCTAAAATGTCCAAATATGTATGAAATGTGTATATTTTTCCTCTTTTTTTGCCAGTTATTTCCCGAATAATACCGATTTTTTTCATATTTTTAAGCGCCCTTGTGACCGTATGGGGCGACATGTTGAGTGAATGACTTATATAGGGAACTGCTGTAACAGGATGCCTCTTCATAAACTCAAATACCTGAAGGGCGGATTCTGAGCTTTTTCCGAGGGATTGAATCTGCAAAAGACTTTTCTCAAGTACCTGTTGGAGTCTTTGAGCAGCATATGTTCCTTCTTCCGCTGAACTTATAATGGCTTTCAAGAAGAACTCTATCCACTCTTCCCAATTTCCTTGCTGTCTGACACTTTGCAAGAAGTCATAGTATTTTTGACGATGCAACTTAAAATAGTAACTTAAATACAAAACAGGATTACGTAAATAGCTCCAATCACAAAGCAAAAGGGTGATGAGAAGTCTTCCAAGCCTTCCATTTCCATCTAAAAATGGATGAATGCTCTCAAATTGTACATGAAACATTGCGATTTTTATAAGGAAAGGAAGCTTATTGTTCTCGTCATAAAGAAATTTCTCAAGATCTCCCATGAGTTCCATAACTTGATCAGGGGGAGGGGGAACAAAAATAGCATTTCCCGGCCTTGATCCTCCTATCCAGTTCTGAGAGCTCCTAAATTCACCTGGGTTCTTTGTAGATCCTCTTGTTCCTTTAAGAAGGACTTGGTGAATTTCCTTAATGAGTCTCAAAGAAATTGGGAATTTATCTTCTCGCGTTCTTTTTAAGGCGTAGTTAATCGCAAGAATATAATTAGTCACTTCTTCAACATCCTCAAGAGGGGAAATAGAAGAGAGATCACTTTCATGCAAAAAAATATCAGCCAGAGAAGATTGAGTCCCCTCTATCTGAGAAGATAGAAGTGCTTCTTTTCTAACATATAAATAAATAAACAAATTTATATCAGGTATGAAATCCGACATGGCATCAAGCTTTCCCATGGAGAGGGTGGCTTTATCCAAAAGAGAATAAAGCTTGCTAACATCGATAAGATGAGGACTTAACTTTCCTGGTATATAAGTTTTATAGCTTTCGCCTTGAATTTTAATTTCTTTAAAAGTTCCAAATGTCATTAATCGGTTCATCTTGCATTAACTTTTTTCTTAATGCAGGATAACAGAGATTTCGGCATTAAGAAAATCCTTAATGCAGGATAAGTGGTTTTGTTGCATTAAGGGCGTCACTATACACTCATTTTTGTAATCCTCGCAGCAAGGATGGCGCGTGTGGGGGAAGAATGACTGGGTACATAACAACAACTCTGAAAGGCGATTCATGAACGATCTAGACATTTTAAGAAAGCGCCTCCTTTACCAAAGCCAGCATCGTGGCATGCGCGAGATGGACTGGCTTTTGGGAGGTTTTGCAGAAAAGTATATTGGTACAATGTCGGATGATGAGCTACAGCAATTTGAAGCCCTTCTTACATTTCCCGACCAGGATCTTTATGGGTGGTTTTTTGAAAAACTGCGCGTTCCAGAACATGTGCCCCGTGCGCTTATTACAAAGATTGCCCAATTGATTTAGGAAGATGGGGTCGTTTGTTTACTTTCACCTTCAAAATAGCCTCTTCCGTCCCAACCCATAGAGTAGCTTTTGTTCCGAGCGGCATTACGTTATTATCCTTACCATGTCCAAAAGAAGAAGAATAAAGGACCGGAATGTTAGTCTCTGGTAAAAGAAACTGTTGAACAAAATTATGAATCTCTTTTTTTGTTTCGTCTTGTGAATCCTCATGTCCTCTTATAGGAAGATTACCAAAAATAATCGCTTTGGCTTTATCAAAGACACCACAACGTTTTAACCCAACTAAAGTGCGAGAAAGTCTGTTAAAATACTCTGCCGTATCCTCAATAAAAATAAAACGATTTTCACCATTAAGGGCTGTAGGCGTTCCCTTGTGATTTTCGATGATTGTAAGATTTCCCCCTACTACGCTCCCCCTAATGGGATCTTCAGAAGGCAAACTTCCTGGATGAATTACATTAAAGGTGTATTCTACTTCTTTCTTTTTTCCCTTAAGAATTCGAATAACAGTACTGAGATTTGTATTTTCATTAACGTGTGATTCAGTCACTGAAACCAGCTCTTTACCAAATCCCAACACAGGCGCATGAAGAGTAGCCCATCCCCAAGTGTCAGCAAGTAAGTGGAGAGCGGTCGTATCGCTAAAACCAACGATGGGCTTTGGTTGAATGGGTGGAAGAATGGGGGCGCGCTCAAGTATAGCTAAAACTTCCGCTCCTCCAAAACCCCCACGTATAGCCCATATTGCTTTTGCTTCGCCATTGATGGCTTCCCTGAAATAATTAGCCCGCTCTTCATGAGAGTTAGCATAATACTTAGAAGGAGTGCCGTCTCTATTGATTGCTTCTTCAGGGAGAAAAGCTTTTAGACCATGTAGAATAATGAGTTTCTTAGCTGCTTCTACTTGTTGATCTGAAGGTGCAGCGCTTGGGGCGATGATCGCTATCGTGTCTCCCTCTTTTAAAAAATCCCATGTAGGAGCTTTGCAAATTGATTTTTCATGATTTTTCTCAGAACCTTCCATCGCAAATGCAGGACTCATTGTCCAGACCAATGCACTTGTTATCAAAGCAATAATTTGTTTGTGCATTTAGAGCTCCTTTTCAAATGTAATAATACTGTTTTTTGTATAGTTGTTACTACAAGTACGTCAATGTTATTTCTGTTTTCGGGGTTTAGAGGCCGAATTATTTTTAAACATTTGTATGCTTTCAATATCTTCTTTTGCGGTTGCTAGGACGCGATATATCTCATAATCATCTTGCAAATTCATCCAAAATTCGACTGTTGTTCCCAAATATTTAGAAAGTCTAAGAGCTGTATCAGCAGTGATGCCTCTCTTTTCCAAGATAATGTCATGAATTCGAGGCACTGGAACATGAATGTCTTTCGCTAATCGGTAAGATGTAAGTCCAAGAGGTTTTATAAATTCTTCTCGTAAAATTTCTCCCGGATGGATTGACCAATTCTTTTTTATCATAATATTCCACATTAGTGATAATCCACAATTTCTATTTCATGTGCTTTTTTATTTTTCCAAACGAAACACAAACGCCATTTTTAATTAATCCGGATGCTGTATTGTTCGTTTCGGTCTCCCAACAAATTTTCTAGATGATTGCTTGGGGGAATTCTTTAATCCCTTAATTCAGCAGCACAATGAATCATAAGTAGTGTTCTCAATGCAGCTAGAAGAATCCTTAATGTTCGCTGTGCATGGTCAATTTCAACCTTGCTTCGAACAATAAGATTGTTAGCATTTTTGATTTGATCAATTAATTGTTGAGAAAGATACTCGATCTGAGCTACATGTAGCTTAGCCATTGTCAACCTCCACAGTTGGCAGTCGGTTAGTGGTGTAGTGATGTTTGTGCATCATTACGCCACGCATCCCATTGTGGGATGATGTTTTTAGGATGAATCTGTTTTGGATAAAGATCAAGAAAAAAATTTATATAAATTTTAAAGATATAAGTAAGCAAATATGACCTTTCTTCCTCCTCTCAAACCTCCAACACTTCTGACAAACGTATCAGATGGATACGACACCTTGCTATTGTCAGAGCTAAGCAAACGAGAAGAGCGTGTCGTTTTTGTTGCGCGGGACGAAGCCAGAGCTTTACGTCTTAAGGAACAGCTTGCATTTTTTGACACCCCCCGCGAGCTTCTTTTCTTTCCCGCTTGGGATTGTTTACCTTATGACAGAACCTCGCCCCATCCGGATATCTTAGCCCAAAGATTGAATGCGCTCACGTCCCTTACGTCTCAAACAAGTCCCTATCTTTTGATCACAACTCTTCCAGCCTTTTTGCAAAAACTTCCCCCTCGTGAAGCCTTTGAGGGAAGACTCTGGACGTTAGCTGCGGGACAAGAGGTAGATCATAAAGCCTTCCTCGATTTTCTCCTTAAAGGGGGATATGTTCGCCGCGAGACCGTCCGGGAATGGGGTGAGTTTGCCATTCGTGGGGGGCTTCTTGATTTATATCCTCCGGGCTATCCCATGCCTTTCCGTTTGGACTTTTTTGGCTCGACTTTAGAGAGCCTTCGTACCTTTGATCCTCTCTCTCAGATCAGTACGGGAAAAGCAACACATATAACGCTGAAGCCAATGGGGGAAATACATTTAACGCCAGAAACCACAGAAAGATTTCGCAAAGGCTACCGTGAGACTTTTGGCACGCCCGATCCAAAAGACCCTCTCTACCTCGCTATTTCCGAAGAACGACCTTACGCGGGGTATGAGCATTGGCTCCCCCTCTTTTATGATCATTTAGATACCCTTGCTGGTTATACGACGGGGGCTCTATATTGCTTGGATGACCAACTTGAGGAAGCAAGATTGTTTCACGTGAAACAAATTGAAGATCACTATGAAACCCGTCTTCAGTTTGAGTCTCTTGAGAAAAATGGAATTCCTTATCATCCTCTTCCACCTGAGCGGCTTTATATCATGGATGAAGGGTGGGGCAATTTGATCCCCCCCTCCCAGAAGGTGATCTTTACACCATTTTCCCAGCCTGATTTTAAAGGTAACATTGCGGATGCTCAAGGAAAAGTAAGCCCTTCTTTTGCCAATATCCGTGCTTCTCAAGAAAATGTGTTTGAAGCCGTGAAAGAAGCCCTTCAAGACTACGAAAAAGAGGGCAGCCTGATTCTTTTAGTGGGCGTTACTCATGGGTCTGCTGAGCGGCTCTCCCATATTTTAGAAGAGCATCATTTCTCCCCGCTTAGACGCGTACAATCTTTCTCTGAAGTTTTAAAAGACAAGTCTCCTGCAATAGCAGCCTTTGAAATGGATCGAGGTTTTCAAGCCCCTGGCCTTATCGTTCTTACGGAAGAAGACATCTTGGGCGAGCGCATGGGACGGCCGCTGAAGTCTAAAAAGCGCAGTGATCTTTTTATTCAGGAAGTTTCAAGCCTGCAAATTGGGGATTTTGTCGTCCATGTTGAACACGGCATTGGTCGTTATGATGGACTGCAAACCCTTAATGTAGGTGGATTTCCCCATGATTGTCTTGAGATTGTCTATGAGGGAAATGATAAGCTTTTCGTGCCTGTTGAAAATCTTGAGGTTCTCTCACGTTATGGGGCAGCAGACGCCAACGCTTCCTTAGACAAAATGGGGGGAGCCGCTTGGCAATCACGTAAAGCCCGCGTTAAAAAGCGGCTTAAGGAAGTTGCCGATTATCTTTTAAAAATTGCTGCTGCTCGTAAGTTGCATCAGGCTGATGTTTTGCATAGGACTGAAGGATTTTATGAAGAATTTGCAGCTCGTTTTCCTTATCCTGAAACGGACGATCAGCTTTCCGCAATTGAGGATGTGTTTGAAGATCTGGGGGCAGGCAAGCCCATGGACCGACTTATCTGCGGCGATGTTGGTTTTGGTAAGACGGAAGTGGCTATGCGCGCAGCCTTTGTTGCAGCCTCTTCTGGGAAACAAGTCGCCGTTATCGTGCCCACAACACTTCTCGCCCGTCAGCATTACAAATCTTTTGCAGCCCGTTTTAAGGACACGGGAATTAAAGTTGCTCAACTTTCGCGATTGGTGAAACCCAAAGAAGCCGTCCATATTAAAGAGCTTCTGAAAAAAGGGGAAATTCAGATCCTTATTGGAACGCACGCCCTTTTGGCAAAGTCAGTGGAGTTCAATGATTTAGGACTTTTGATCGTTGATGAGGAACAGCATTTTGGCGTGGGTCAAAAGGAAAAGCTTAAAAATATCAAAGCCGATGTTCACGTTTTAACTCTTACAGCAACGCCCATCCCACGGACGCTTCAAATGGCCCTAACGGGCGTGCGTGAAATGAGTCTGATCACAACACCGCCCCTTGATCGCATGGCGGTGAGGACATTCGTCTTGCCCTTTGATGCGATGGTTATGCGAGAGGCTATCTTAAGGGAACAATTCCGCGGTGGCCAGACTTTCTACGTTTGCCCTCGTCTTGCAGATTTGGATAAGATCGCAGATCGTCTGCGGCAATTTGTCCCCGAGGTGAAGTTCGCGGTTGCCCATGGGCAAATGACGCCAACGACGCTTGAGAACGTCATGTCTGATTTTTATGATGGGGCCTTTGATGTTCTCTTGAGCACCAACATCATCGAATCAGGTATCGACATCCCTCGGGCCAACACTCTTTTGATTCACCGCTCAGACCTCTTTGGTCTTGCTCAGCTTTATCAGTTGCGGGGGCGCATTGGCCGGGCAAAAGTCAGAGGATATGCCTACCTTACTTATCCTGCAGGGCAAGTCCTTTCAAAAGACGCCCAAAAACGCCTTGAAGTTATTCAATCTCTGGATACGCTCGGCGCTGGCTTTACGCTTGCAAGCCACGACATGGATATCCGTGGCACAGGCAACCTTGTGGGTGAAGAGCAATCGGGCCACATTCGCGAGGTGGGGATTGAGCTCTATCAACACATGCTGGAAGAAGCGATTGCCGCCCTTAAAGCCGAAGGAATGGGTGAAACTTATATATCCTCTGATTGGACCCCCCAAATTAGCTTAGGGCTTTCCGTTCTTATCCCAGAAAGTTATGTTGCTGATCTGGGCTTGCGCTTGAGCCTTTACAAGCGTTTGAGTGATCTTGTGACACGTGAAGAGATTGATCACTTTGCGATCGAACTCGTGGATCGATTTGGCCCGCTTCCCGTTGAGGTCAAAAACCTTTTAGAGGTAATCTATCTTAAATCCCTCTCCCGCCAAGCCAATGTCGATAAAGTCGAAGTTGGCCCGAAAGGCGTACTTATTGGATTTTACCAAAATACCTTTAAAAATCCAAATTTGCTCATTGGCCATATCACTGATCAAAGAGGCACCGCCAAAATCCGCCCCGATCAAAAAATTGTTTATATTAGGTCCCTTGAATCTCCTGAGGCTCGTCTGAAAACCGCCCGTAAGATATTGGAGGACCTGGTCGCGATGGCGGGGTGAGGGTGATATTAAACCTATTGAACACCAATTCATTCGGCAAACTTAATTTTTACACTCCAGGAAAAAACCTATGGATCTCTCTCCCTTCTTAGCAAATTCTTTACTTTTTCTCATTCTAATAGGCATCAGTATAAAAGACATACGACGCGGGATTATCCCCGATATTTTATTGGGAGGGCTTGCAATTCTTGGTTTTCTTCGCTTTGGGGGTACCCATGTTTTGAGCGTCTTGATATTGGCAACGCTTGCGTATGGTCTTTATAAAATTTACCCATTGCTCAGAGGAGATGCAGGGTTAGGGTTTGGAGATGTAAAAATGTTGGCCGTTGTGGGGCTGTGGATTTCACCCTCGCAAATCCCCCTGTTTCTTATGATAAGTGGGGGGCTTGGTATTGGGATTGCGACTTTATGGCGTGTGACAGGGAAAGGTCTGCGATTTCCTTTAGGACCAGCCCTTGCACTTGCCTTAGGAATTTGTATTGTGGGGGGAGATGGATTATCGAAAGGAGAAAGTAATATGACAGCAACCTATTCAGGGCCCAGCTTAGCGCCCGTCTCAGGTGGTAAACCAGACTCTATTGTTGTTCTTATCCATGGTTATGGGTCTGATGGAGAAGATTTGATATCTCTCGGGAAATCGTGGGCTTCCATTCTTCCAAACACGCTTTTTGTGGCTCCTCATGGACCTGTTGCATGCGAAATGAATCCTTCTGGGAACCAATGGTTTGGCTTGAAAGACTGGGATCCACCTCGTATTCTCAAAGAAGTTCAAGCCTTGACCCCTTCTTTTAATCGCTATTTAGATGGGCTTTTAAAAACCTACGAATTGCCTCCTGAAAAGCTGGCTCTCGTTGGATTTTCGCAAGGCGCTATGCTTGCCCTTCATGTGGCTCTTCATCGCCCCCGTTGTGCAGGGGTTGTGGCTTATTCGGGGGCGTTTTTAGACGATCCTCTCGAATTAAAGGTTGCGCGCCCACAGATTCTTCTCGTTCATGGAACGGAAGATCAAGTATTACCCTCATCTTTTTCCCAAATGGCCGAAGAGCGTTTAAAAGCCTTGTCTGTTCCCGTAACTCTTTCTCTTTTATCTGGACTTGATCATGGAATTGATGGACGAGGGCTTGGGTTGGGGGGAGCCTTTTTAAAAGATCATTTGTATAAGGACGCCCCCTCCGCCTTGTGGGAACAGGTGAAAGAGAGTAATAATTAATAGGAAAAGAATTAAGGAAAAGTCATGAAACGACCAAAAATCGCCCTCGTAGGAGCAGGTAACATTGGGGGCACTTTAGCTTACCTTGTGGGACTTAAACAGCTCGGAGATATGGTCCTTCTTGACGTTATGGAAGGAATTCCTCAAGGCAAAGCCCTTGATATAGCTGAGTCTTCCCCTATTGAAAATTTTAATGGTGCCTTCAAAGGCACCAACGACTACAAGGAGCTTAAAGGGGCAGATCTGGTCATTGTCACGGCGGGCATTCCGCGAAGACCAGGGATGAGTCGGGATGATTTGTTAGAAACGAATGTCAAAATCATTCGTCAGGTAGGAGAGGGGATACGCACCTATTGTCCCCATGCCTTTGTGATTGTCATCACCAATCCCTTGGATGTGATGGTGTGGGTGATGCGAGAAGCAACAGGCATTCCTCACCAGCAGGTTGTTGGTATGGCGGGGGTTTTGGATAGTGCCAGGTTTCGTTACTTCCTCGCCCAGGAATTCAATGTTGCCGTTGAAGATGTGTATGCATCCGTTCTTGGCGGTCATGGGGATAGTATGGTTCCCCTCATTCGTTATTCGACGGTGGCGGGCATTCCCCTTCCTGATTTGATCGAAATGGGGTGGACAACGCGTGAGCGTATTGAGGCAATTGTCCAGCGTACGCGTCAGGGGGGAGGAGAGATTGTAAACCTTTTGAAAACAGGATCCGCCTTTTATGCGCCAGCCTCTTCTGCCATTGAGATGGCGGAATCTTACCTGAAGGACAAAAAACGCATTTTTCCTTGTGCTGCTTGGCTTAACGGAGAGTATGGGATTAAAGATCTTTACGTTGGTGTTCCTGTTGTTCTTGGGGCGAAAGGCGTTGAACGAATTGTGGAGATTCAATTGAATGCTGAAGAGAAGGCTTCGTTTGATCATTCCGTGAAAGCTGTTCGTGAATTGGTGAATGCGGTTGAGGCTTTGGATCAGAAAGCGGGTTCAAGATGATAGTTCCTATATTTAAAATTTTCTGGATCGCCACGCCCACGTTGTGGGCTCGCGAAGACGACTGTGGGAAACACGCTCCGGTCGTCTTTGCTCCGAAGCAATCCAGCTTTTTTAAGGGATTCTCTAAATGAACATCCATGAATATCAAGCAAAAACATTATTAAAGTCATTTGGAGTTGCAGTTCCTCAAGGGGGAGTCGCATTTACCCCACAAGAAGCACGTGAAGCTGCTGAAACATTGGATGGCCCCGTGTGGGTGGTTAAAGCTCAAATTCATGCGGGAGGCCGTGGAAAAGGCGGTGGCGTGAAGCTCGCCAAATCCTTGAGTGAGGTTAGCACGATTGCCGAGCAAATCTTAGGCATGACACTTATTACGCCTCAAACAGGACCAGAAGGACGATTGGTCAGGCAAGTTTATGTGGAAGAAGGGTGCAACATTGCACAGGAGTTTTATTTAAGTCTTCTCATTGATAGAGCGACCTCTCGCTTGACCTTTCTCGCCTCAACTGAAGGAGGCGTTGAAATTGAGGAAATTGCTCACACCCATCCAGAAAAAATTATAAAGGCCGCCATTGACCCTGCCACAGGATTTCAACCATTTCACGGCCGAAAGCTTGCCTATGGCTTGGGACTTAAAGGTGAGCAAGTGAGGGAAATGATTCGACTCGCAAAAGGCGTCTATGAGGCTTTCGTTGGACTTGATGCAAGTCTCATTGAAATCAATCCATTAGCTTTGACGGCTGAGGGAAAAATTCTTGCCCTTGATGCGAAGATGAGCTTCGATGACAACGCTCTGTACCGTCATCCAGAGATCGCAGATTTGCGAGACCTGAATGAAGAAGATCCTATGGAACACGAAGCAGCCATGAATGAGTTAAGCTATATTAAGCTTGATGGGAATATTGGGTGTATGGTGAATGGGGCAGGTCTTGCGATGGCCACGATGGACATTATAAAACTTTACGGAGGAGCGCCCGCCAATTTCTTGGATGTTGGGGGTGGGGCAACGCGGGATCGTGTGACAGAGGCTTTTAAAATTATTCTTTCCGATCCTCACGTAAAAGGCGTTCTCGTCAATATTTTTGGGGGCATAATGCGATGTGATATCATCGCCGAAGGCATTGTGGATGCAGTCAAACAAACTAAGCTCCATATACCTTTGGCCGTTCGACTTGAAGGAACGAATGTAGAGCTCGGGAAAGAAATCTTTGCCAAATCAGGGCTACCCATTATTGCTCTAGATGATCTTTCAGAGGCAACCCACCGCATCGTTGAAGAAGTCAAGGAGGCTCACTAATGTCCATTCTTGTCAATGCAACAACAAAAGTTATATGCCAGGGGTTTACAGGCGCTCAAGGAACTTTCCACTCAGAACAAGCCATTGCCTATGGGACAAAAATGGTGGGGGGCGTGACGCCCGGTAAAGGGGGAACGCAGCACTTAGGCCTTCCTGTTTTTGATACGGTTCAAGAAGCAGTTCAAAAAACAGGTGCAACGGCATCAGTCCTTTATGTACCCGCTCCTTTTGCGATGGATGCGATTTTAGAAGCAATAGACGCGGAAGTTCCTCTTGTTGTCTGTATTACGGAAGGAATTCCTATTCTTGATATGCTGCGGGTTAAACGCGCTCTAACTTCGTCTTCTACCCGACTTATTGGCCCTAATTGTCCAGGCATTATAACCCCAGGAGAATGCAAGATAGGGATTATGCCCGGCTACATCCATAAACCGGGGAATATTGGAATTGTTTCGAGGTCAGGGACTTTGACCTATGAGGCCGTTGCACAGACCACAGCCGTGGGGTTGGGGCAATCAACGAGTGTGGGGATTGGTGGAGACCCCATCAACGGAACAAGCTTTGTGGATTGTCTTGAACTTTTCCTGCACGATCCTCAAACGGAGGCCATTGTTCTGATTGGAGAAATTGGTGGGACGGCTGAGGAAGAAGCTGCAGCTTTTTTAAAGTCTCGCAAAAACACCAAACCTGTGGTGAGCTTTATAGCAGGTCAGACAGCTCCTCCAGGTCGCAGGATGGGGCATGCAGGGGCTGTGATTTCAGGTTCTCAAGGGGGTGCGCAAGACAAGATAGAAGCCTTGAAAAGTGCAGGCGTTTTCGTTGCGGATTCCCCTGCAACGATTGGGCAAACCGTTTATGAGGCTTTGAAAAATGGGGGTGTTTTTAAAGTGAGGGATAAAAGGTTATGACGATCACCTCATTCAGTCATTGCGAGGCTCTGCAAGAGCCGAAACAATCTAGACAATCTTTCCCATCAACAAAAAGTAAACAATCTATTTTTAGTTTAGATGCAGAAGAGCAAGAATTATCAGATTTTTTCGACCGTGGAGAATGGGTGAGTAACGAAAGTTCATCACCAACTTCCCCACCCAAGGGATGTTTGAATGCCCGTAAGGATATGAGGCAAGAATGACCCGTATGGACTCTTCAACCTGGTCAGACGAAAGCCGGTCCTTTCTAACGGGGGACAATGCCCTTTATATTGCCCGCGTGTATGCAACCTATCTCGCAAATCCATCTTCCGTAGGCCCTGAATGGCGTCAGTATTTTAAGTCCTTGGGAGAGGAAGAGGCCATTGCGTTAAAAGATTTTCTGGGCCCAAGCTGGATCGGGCGACCTTTCCTTGAAAAGGAAACGGCGCCTCCTCCTACGTCTCCTCTCAAAGGTGAAGTAGCTCCTGAAGAGGTGAAAAACGCGATTTTAGATTCAGTTCGAGCCCTTATGCTGATCAGAGCTTATCGGGCTCGTGGACATATGGCTGCAAATCTTGATCCTTTACAACTTACTAAAAAAGAATATTTTCCTGAACTTGATCCTAAAACCTATGGATTCGGCCCAGAAGATTACGATCGCCCCATCTTCATTAATGATGTTTTAGGCCTTCCTTATGCAACTTTAAATGAGATTATTGAGCGATTATGTAAAACATATTGTGGAACAATTGGAGTTGAATTTCTTCACATTCAAGATCCTGAGAAAAAGCTTTGGTTACAAAAGCGAATTGAAGGAGAAGGGGTGCTCGGTCTTGCTGAGCCTATTCATGATATTGAGTGGAAAAAGAGGATTTTAAAAGAACTAACAGCGGCTGAGGCTTTTGACCAATTTTTGCATGTGAAGTACCCGGCTGCGAAAAGGTTTGGTCTTGATGGTTCTGAAAGCCTCATTCCTGGACTTGAAGAAATGCTCCGCCGTTCTTCTGAGCTGGGAGTTGACGAAGTTGTTATTGGCATGGCTCATCGAGGGCGTCTTAATGTTCTTTCCAATATTTTGGGCAAACCAACGCGTGCTATTTTTTCAGAATTTCAAGGTCAAAACCCACAGCCCGATCAAGTACAAGGATCCGGCGATGTGAAGTATCATCTTGGAACCTCAACAGACCAGGTCTTTGAGGGAAGAAAAATGCATCTTTCCTTAACGGCAAATCCCTCTCATTTGGAGGCTGTAGATCCTGTTGTCATTGGCAAAGTGCGGGCAAAACAAACACAAATGAATGATACGGAAAGATCAAAGGTCATGGGGCTTTTGCTTCACGGAGATGCGGCCTTTGCGGGTCAAGGTTTAGTATCAGAAACATTTTTGCTTTCCCAGCTTCATGGCTATGAGACGGGCGGAACCTTTCATATTATTATTAACAACCAAATTGGGTTTACGACAGCCCCTGCCTATGCTCGCTCATCCGCACATTGTTCGGATTTAGCTATGATTGTCCAAGCCCCTATTTTCCATGTGAATGGGGACGATCCAGAGGCAGTTGTCAAGGTTATGCGCCTTGCAGCTGAATATCGTCATAGCTTTAAATCAGATGTTTTGGTTGATCTCGTCTGCTATCGGCGTTTTGGTCATAATGAAGCAGACGAGCCTGCGTTTACCCAGCCCCTTATGTATAAGGCCATTCGAGAACATGCAACAATCGGAGAGATCTATACTCAAAAACTCCTTCAAGAGGGATCATTAAAACAAGACGACATTGAAACCATTGATAGAACAATCGAGCATGATCTTCAAGAAAATTTTAAAGAATCAGCAACTTATAAGCCTTTAGAAGCTGATTGGCTGAGTGGAAAGTGGGAAGGATTTTCCCCAAAAACAGACATGGAAAAACCTTTTCTCACTGGGGTTAAAAAGGAAGAGCTTGTTTCCATTGGAGTAGCTCTTAGTCAGGTTCCCCCTCATTTTCATCTTCATCCCAAACTTGAGCGTTTTCTTGCAAACCGTGAACAGATGGTTAAAGGAGGCCAACCCATTGATTGGTCCATGGCAGAAGCCCTAGCTTTTGGTACTCTTTTGGTGGAAGGACATATTGTTCGTTTAAGCGGACAAGATAGTGGCCGCGGAACTTTTAGCCAGCGCCACGCAATACTCAGGGATCAGGAAACAGAAGAGAAATACATTTCCCTTAATCACCTTTCTCCAACTCAAGCGCATTTTGAAGCATGGGATAGTCCTTTGGCAGAAGCTTCTGTCTTAGGATTCGAGTTGGGATATAGTCTTGTTGAGCCCCGAGCCCTTGTCCTGTGGGAAGCCCAATTTGGCGATTTTTCAAATGGTGCTCAAGTCATCATTGATCAATTTATTGTTGCTGGGGAATCGAAGTGGCTTCGAATGTCTGGTCTTGTGATGTTACTTCCCCATGGGTATGAGGGACAAGGACCGGAGCATTCCTCGGCGCGTCTAGAGCGGTATCTCCAGCTTTGTGGAGAAGAGAATTTGCAGGTCATTAACTGTACAACACCTGCCAATTTCTTTCATGCCCTGAGACGTCAGATTTATCGCAAATATCGCAAACCCTTGATTGCCATGACACCAAAGGGGTTCCTACGCTCTAAATTGGCGGTTTCTACTCTTTCTGATTTTGAAAGAGGGACGCACTTTCACGAAGTCTTGCTCGATTCCTTAAAGCCAACGTCAACTGTTCACCGTGTGATTTTATGTTCAGGAAAAGTCTATTATGACCTTTTGAAAAAAAGAGAAGAAGAGCAAATTAAAGACATCCCCATCATACGTCTTGAACAATTATATCCCTTTCCCCATGAAATGCTGGTTAATGCTCTTAAACCTTATAAAAAAGCCGATCTTGTGTGGTGTCAGGAAGAGCCCATGAATATGGGAGCCTGGACCTTTTTAGATCGCCGTCTTGAAAGCGTTTTAATTGACGCTCAAATCAAAGCCAAGCGTCCTCTCTATGTCGGGCGACCAGAAGCCGCTTCCCCTGCCACAGGTCTTCTCAGTCGTCATCTCTTTGAGCAAAATCTTCTTGTTAGTCAAGCCCTTAACCTTGTGAAGTGAGGAAATAAAAATGAATACGAAACCCTCCCCGGAAACACAAAAAGAAATCAAGGTTCCTCCCATGGGGGAATCAATTACGGAAGCGACTATTTCCCGCTGGTTGAAAAAACAAGGGGAGGCCGTTACATTAGATGAACCTCTCGCTGAGCTGGAAACAGATAAGGTGACCCTTGAAATTGGATCGCCGGCAACAGGGATTCTTACAGAAGTTCTTGTAAAGCAGGGAGAGACTGTCGATGTAGGGGCAGTTATTGGTAAGGTTACAGTAGGAGCAACAAGCTCTCCTGAAAAAGAAATGTTTCACGTAAAACACTTGCCGGAAAAACCCGTTCTTCAATCGTCTGAGGAAGTTCCTCTTTCCCCCGCGGTGCGAAAACTTGTGGCAGAAAATAAAATTGATCCGCATCACATCCAAGGTCAGGGCAAAGATGGTCGATTGACAAAAGGAGACGTGCTCACTTTTTTGGATAAAGCAAAAGAGAAAGAAGCCCCTCAGCCCGTTTTGTCTCCTGCTCAACCTGCTCCGCAACGCGCAAACGAAGGACGTGTTGAAAGGGTTCGCATGAGTAGGCTTCGCCAGCGTATCGCTGAACGCTTAAAAGAGGCCCAAAACACGGCAGCCATTCTGACAACTTTTAATGAAGTTGATATGACGAATGTCATTGGCCTCAGGACTCATCTTAAGGAAGCATTTGAGAAAAAAAATGGAGTCAAGCTTGGGTTTATGTCCTTTTTTGTTAAAGCTTGTCTTGTAGGACTGAAAGAATTCCCTGAGGTGAATGCGGAAATTGACGGGGATGAAATTGTTTATAAAAATTATTATGATATAGGTATTGCAGTCGGGACAGCCCAAGGGCTTGTCGTTCCAGTTGTTAGGGACGCGGATCAAAAAAGTTTTGCACAAATTGAAAAAGATATTGCAACTTTTGGTCAAAGAGCTCGCGATGGGAAGCTTGCTCTCGAG
>DATKTE010000187.1:0-12084 GCA_035531295.1 Alphaproteobacteria bacterium | reverse complement strand
ATCTAGAAGTCCTCTAAGAAAAACCTAGACCAATTTCAGTTGGTTGCACGATCAATAAAAAATTCTTGCTCTTTCTTCTTCTCTCTTTTTTTGTTCGTCTTCTTTTCTCGCATTTTCCATTTCCTCTTGTTCTTTGATCTTCTGCTCAATTGAGGTAGCACGCGCAAAAACTATTTCTGACTGCAGCTGAATCATTTGAAGTTGTTTAGAAAGTATATACACTTCTGTTTCAAACTGTCGACGATTGTATAAGGCCTCATCTTTATTTTTCTCTAATTCATCCGCAATGGCTTCAAGTCTATCAGCGATTTTTTTAGTTAATTCCACGAATGATAGCAGATTTGGGAGGTGTTGCTGTTCTTCCTTATTCTCTTCGAGCCCCGCAAGGACTCGTGGAGACCTAATGGATCCTCCGTTTTCGGTCTCTTCTTCCATGGCAAAACATGGACATATCAATAACTTGTAAACGATACTAACTAATATTATATATCTCATCAACATTTAATCACTTTTAACATAATAACAAAATGGGCAATCTATATTATCTTATGTTAAAAGTCAAATATGGAAATTATTATTTTAGCTAAAATTTGAAATAAATCTTAGATAATAGCCCAGGGGGTGTCTTAACACTTTACCCCACCCGCTCAACCATCTTCTTCTTTATTTCTCCGATCGCCTTTGCTGGATTAAGGTTTTTCGGGCAGGTGTTGGTACAATTCATGATCGTATGACAACGATAAAGCTTGAATGGATCTTCGAGGGCATCCAGGCGCTCACCTGTCCCTTCATCTCGGCTATCTTCAATCCAGCGATAGGATTGCAGCAGTGTTGCAGGGCCTAGGTAGCGATCGCCACTCCACCAATAGCTCGGGCAGCTGGTTGTGCAGCAAAAGCAAAGAATGCACTCCCAAAGTCCATCAAGCTTTTCACGCTCTTCCTTGCTTTGAAGGCGTTCCTTGTCGGGAGGTGGATCTTCTACAGACTGCAGCCAGGGTTGAATAGAGTCGTACTGAGCATAGGCAAAACTTAAATCTGCCACCAGATCTTTCACGACATACAAATGGGGAAGAGGAGTAATCTTGATATCCCCCTTACATTCCTCAATGTGTTTGATACAGGCCAAGGTATTCGTGCCCTCAATATTCATGGCACAGGAACCACAGATTCCTTCACGACAAGATCTGCGGAAGGTGAGGGTGGTGTCCACCTCATTCTTGATTTTGATCAGCGCGTCAAGAACCATAGGGCCACATTCATCCAAGTTAAGCTCATAGGTATCCAGTCGTGGATTATCTGTTGAGTCAGGATCGTAGCGGTAAATGTGCAAGAGCTTCATCCGTGGCCCTTGAGTGGGCGATGGATACAATTTCCCTTTTTGGATCCGGGAATTGGGGGGAAGACGCAGTTGAACCATAGCAGAGCTCCCTTCTAATAAACCCGTTTAGCGGGTGGAATAACCTCAACCTCTGTTGTGAGTGTGTAAAGATGGACAGGGCGGTAGGAAAATGAAACCTTATCTCCTTCAAGGCGTGCGACGGTGTGTTGCATCCAATGGACATCGTCGCGTTCGGGATAATCTTCACGAGCGTGAGCGCCACGAGTTTCCTTACGATTAAGTGCAGATTGGATCGTTACAAGCGATTGTTGGAGAAGGTTTTCAAGTTCTAATGCTTCAACAAGATCACTATTCCAAATCATTGACCGATCATTCAATTGAATATCGTGATGATAGGACGCCATAATCTTTTTAATCTTTTTGATTCCTTCTTCTAGGTGATCTTGGGTTCTAAAGACAGCACAATGGGTTTGCATTGTCCGTTGCATTTCTATGCGAATGTCAGCAGTTTTCAGAGAACCCTTAGATTGCCTCAGACGATCCAGCTTTGCAATTGCTTCCTCTCCATCTTGAGGGCGCAAAGGTTTGACGACCTTTTCCTTGGAAATAATTTCTTTCGCCCTATAGGCTGCTGCGCGCCCGAAGACGACAAGATCGAGCAGCGAATTTGTACCAAGGCGGTTGGCACCATGTACAGACACACAAGCCCCTTCTCCTATGGCCATAAGGCCAGAGACAACCTGCTCAGGGTTTTGGTCGGTGGGGTTGACGACTTCGGCTAAATGATTCGTGGGAATGCCGCCCATATTATAATGCACGGTTGGTAGAACCGGTATGGGCTCTTTTGTGGCATCAACCCCAGCAAATATGCGCGCCGTTTCTGTGATCCCAGGAAGACGTTCATGAATCATTATGGGGTCTAGATGTTCCATGTGAAGGTAAACATGATCTTTAAGCGGACCAACACCACGACCCTCGTTAATTTCAATCTGAATAGCCCGGCTGACGACGTCTCGAGAGGCGAGATCTTTGACCTGCGGTGCATAGCGCTCCATAAATCGTTCACCTTCGCTATTGGTTAAATAAGCTCCTTCGCCGCGGGCTCCTTCCGACATCAGACAGCCTGCTGGATAAATTCCTGTTGGATGAAATTGAACAAATTCCATGTCTTGTAAAGGAAGGCCTGCGCGTAAAATCATCGCATTACCATCACCTGTGCAGGTATGAGCAGAAGTGCAGGAAAGGTAAGCGCGTCCGTATCCTCCTGTTGCTAAAACAACCATATGGGCTGCAAATCGGTGAAGTGTCCCGTCTTCCAAATTCCAAGCGATCAGGCCACGGCATACACCTTCTTCATCCATGATAAGGTCTATAACAAAAAACTCATTGAAAAATTGAGCCTTATGTTTGAGACTTTGTTGGTACAAAGTATGTAAGATGGCATGACCTGTCTTATCCGCTGCGGCACAAGATCTTTGGGCTGGATATTCCCCATAATCAATGGTATGGCCGCCAAACTTTCGTTGGTAAATTGTTCCGTTCTTTGTGCGAGAAAAAGGCACTCCCATGTGTTCCAGCTCAATAACAGCGGGGATAGCATTGCGGCACATATATTCAATTGCATCTTGATCCCCAAGCCAATCAGACCCTTTGACCGTGTCATACATATGAAAACGCCAATTATCCCCGTCACCCATGTTATCAAGGGCTGCGCTAATGCCACCTTGGGCGGCAACCGTATGGCTGCGCGTTGGAAAAACCTTCGTGATAGAAGCAGTACTAAGCCCTTGTGCTGCCATTCCCAAAGTTGCCCTAAGGCCCGCGCCTCCGGCTCCTACGATAACCACGTCATAAATATGATCTGTAATCTGGTATTCTTTTGTCATCGCCTTACTTTCAACTTAAGAAAATCTTTATTATCGAAACAATCGCTAAAAGAGCAAGAAGAGCGCTAATAAGCTTGGTCGCGACAATTAGGCTCCATTTTGTTAGCTCATGGGAAATATAATCCTCTAAAATTACCTGCAATCCCAAATAGCCATGATAGAAGAGAACAAGAACAAAAAAAATGGAAAGCGTTGCAGTCCAGGAGGAGGAGAGCCAGGCTTGTGCTACTTCGTAAGGAGAAGTTAAGAGAACAATGAATGCTCCGACGAACCAGATTCCAAGAGGCACAAGAGCAATGGCTGTGATTCTTTGAGCAATCCAATGATGAACACCACTTTTAGCCGATCCTAAGCCTATAGCTCGGCGAAGATTTGTTTCAAATTTCATAACCAGCTCCTTTCACACAAGATCCCCAAAGTCCAAGCCAGTGTCGTTAAGAGAAAAGAGCTGATAATAACAGTCCATCCCGTAAACCTAACCATGGGCATTTCATAGCCATATCCTATGTCCCATAAAAGATGACGTATGCCATTGCAGAGGTGATAAAAGAAGGAAAATGACCAACCTATCAGGATAATAAGGCCAAAAGGGCTAAGCAAAAAATTTTGCATGCTCTCATAACTTTGGGGTCCCATTGCAAGGGCTAAAAACCAGAGCATCCAGAGAATAGCCCCTCCATAAAGGACAATACCTGTGGCGCGATGTGTAATGGAAAGTAGAGACGTGATCTGAATCTTGTAAATTTGAAGATGAGGAGAGAGAGGGCGCTTTTCTTTAACTGATGTTGGCATCATCGGTCCTTATTTTTTGTTTATATGTTTTTACTCCTCTTCTCTTTCGTCGTCAATGCGGGCTATTCTATCCATCAGGGCCCCTTCATGAAAATTTGTGAGGAAATTAAGCTCTTTTACCTCTCCCACAGGGGGAGAGGTAATTCATCTCCCCTGAAAAATCAACTCTGTCCTTAAGAAAGGATTAAGAATCTTGATAAGATGGCCTTATCCCTCCCATTCGTCACCCCATTCGCTATCGCGTGCCTTTGTATATGCCTTTCCTTCACTTTTAGAGACAATACGTCGCTCGAGTTCCGCATTCTGTGTGCAAAGGTCTAAGATAACATGACCCGTCTTTTTGATGGGTGCTTTAATGATACGTGCTGCAGGCGCAGAAACGGGTTGGTGTGAGACGACAAGGTAGGAATATTTTTCATCCTCATAAGGCAACGTACCTTCTTTAGCGCGCATATGATATTTACCGCGGGGGATGCGGACACTAAAATGGCACCAATCTTTCCCTTCTTTAAAAGAGGGAGCAAGAGGGCAGAGGCCATTCTGAGGGCAGGGAGCTAAGATATGAGCTCCACTTTCTGTTAAGTATTGGCGAGCTTTAAGAATATGTTCATAGCCTTGAGGGGTCCCTGGTTCTATAAGAATCAATAGCTTATCAGCTGCTTCATAGGCTTTTTTTAGGATATGCACTTGGTCTTTTAGGGAAAGTTCATTTAAAACATAGGATAAAACAACGGCGTCATGGGATGGAAAAACATCTGCCATGGTAATGTCATCTCGACACCACGAGAGTTGGAGAGGGTTAAGATTATCCTGGGTGAGGTGCTGGCCTAAGCGCAAAAGTTCTATATCTTTTTCAAAAAGAGTCACGGTTTTGAGATTTGGCATCACTTCCTGAGCTGCCCAAGCAAGACTTCCCACACCAGCCCCAAGATCTAAAAGACTCGCGATGGGTTTGAGAGCAGGCTCAATGCGGCGAAGCACATCTTGTGCAGCGCCAAAAGTTGCTGGAAGACGTGCCGCAATATAAGCAAGACGATGGAGTGGGGTGTCAATAAATTGTCCAATGCCATAGCGTTTTGATAGATCGAAACAAGCTGCCCTAAGTTTATCCTTGTCCAAGGGGGCTAACTCTCGATCAATCGCATTTGATAATTTTAAAGGAAGTGTTTTCAATTTATCAGCACTCGTTATTGTTAGGGCAACAATTTTTATTTGTTTTAGGGGTACCTTCTACGCAAATGTTAAAGCTATCGCAACATCTACCTTTTTACAAAGACAATTTGATCCGTTCCCACTCCCATCGTCAACAGTACAATCGGATCCGTCTGGTTCTTGGCAATTTGCCATTTGTTGGTTCTTCATTTGTTGATCCTTAATACAGTGACAAGGAGGTAATTGAAGTGGCGTCATTTGAGAATTGAGAAGAGGGGCTGAATTACTGCTGCTGGGAAACAGGAACATTAATGCCATTACAATAAAGTATTTTTTCATGTTTATTCCTCAGTTGAATGCCTATTTTTTAGCTATACCCTGTTAATGCATTTACAAGAGATACATTAAAATTATTAATCAATAATTAACACTGTTTTTTGATTTTTAGAAATATTTGACCAAGCCTCGCTTTGTGTGGCTATGAAAAAATGTATCAATTCTAAAATAGGTCCTAATACAACCCGACAAACCCGACAAACCTAGCAGTGGGGACTTTTGTCGGGTTTGTCGGGTCCTTCTGGGGAGCATTTTGGGAAAAATTGAAGATCTATAACCACTGAAAATTAATCATTGAACAGTTTCATCCCGACTATTCTTTCTTTAATCATGAATATTCACTCAATTCCTCTTGGCGGGAGATATCCTTCTCATGTTATAAGCAGAGTAATAACTGGTATATAAAAACAATAATAAGGAGAGCTTCTAATGAATTACACGCACGCATTTAAGAAAAACATTTTTCAGCTCTTTCTGTGGTCACTTGTTTTATGCCAGGAGTCCTGGGCGATGAACGCAGAAGATACGATTGTTGATGAGGAGATGGCAGGACAAATCATGGCTACCATGCGTAGCAATAAGGATTATGAGATATCAGGAAAAACAATCCGTTTCTTGAAAGGTACACAGATTTTCTGGGATTCGAGTAGTAGTTTAATTGTAAATGCGAATGATGAAATCTTATTTGAAGTAGGAAGTAAAATTAGAAGTTTCGGGAAGGGCGGAGTCATTCTTCGTCCTAATTTTTTTGGGCGAAATCCAACTGCAACAATTAGATTTGGAATATTAGATAATCTACACACTAACCCATCAAGTCAATCACATGCTGATGACCAAGAGGGTTCCTATATTGATCTTTCTGAAGGCACAGGTTCAATAAGCATTTACTATAATCCCGTCGAAATTGACAAAGTGCATAAATATCTTATTCCATTTCCATGGAGTAATCATGTAAAAGTAAAACGGCCTCACAAATTGCATTCATTTATGTACATTAATAGTCCTGCTGATCTACAAGAAGTCGAAATAAATCCTTCAGGTTTTTATGTATTGAGTGATGATTTAGTTGTTTCTTTTTTTGACGATAAATTTGCACCCATGTCAAAATTTTCACCGCTAAAGAAGTTTGAGGGGTGTCTAAATTATAATGGAAAGGTGCTTCAGCTTCTAGGCCAAGTGAGAATGGAACTCGAAGAAGTCGGTAGCCGAGCTGAACTTCTGCGTGCTGAATATTTTATTTTTCAATGTCCTGAAGATAATTGGAAGAAAAGAGTTACCTATTCCCCTCCACCCTTGTTCAAAAGAGGACAGGAGATTTTTAAAGCTGCAAGAAACAACGATCTAGAAATACTTGTAAAAATGAAAATTCAAGATGTTAGAGAGTTGTTTGCCTTGAATTCTAAGGGCAGAACTCTTCTCCATATCGCTGCCCGTTTCGGAAGTCGAAGGGTTCTAGATTTTATTCGGGGCATGCAATATGTCGCAACAGATCCTCAATTGATTGAACTCGTAGAAAGAGAGGATTTTAAAGGGATAACGGCAATTGAACTTGCAGTTAAACATGGACACTATGCTTTTTATAGAAATCTTTGTGAGGTATATAAGACTTTCGAAAAACAAATTCCTTCTCAAAAGCGCCTTATTTCTTTAGCTCAAGCAAGAGTCCAAAAGGCATTAGAGTTTGAAGAAGAGTTAAAGAAACCAGTTCTCTTAAGTTTAACAAGAGAGTATTTCCCTGAATCCACTGATGCTCCCAAAAAAGAATTCCAACGCCAACAAGAGATTGAAAAGCAGTTTTTTTCGCTGTTTGTTCGAGGATCACAAGCAATAAAAGTATACGACAAATTCAAAGAAGATTATAGAAAGGCTGAAAAAACAGACCAGCCCTTTGTTCTTGGCAGACTAGATGGCATTTGTAGTCATTCAAGAATTGTCTTATTTTTCAAAATTGCTAAGAGAATCCTGAAACATGAGCAAGCTTTAGAAAGTATACCAAAAGTTCAATTTGAAATTAAAGACAAAGCTTACTCATTTTTTAATAAGAAAAATAATTATAATAATCAAGATCGCATTCACTGTAAGGAACTAAAAAATTTAAAAAAATTGATTGATAGTCAGCTTGTTCAAACTTTGAAGAAAGTTACCAGCTCAGTTTTTATTTCAATTTTAAAGGAATCTAGGGTATGCGGTAAACCAATCGAGCCATCAACTCTGGTTGAAAAAGGTTATAAGGGAGACCCGCGTGGAGGTATGGCGAATTTTATGAACAGGTTTTCTTTGTTTGCTGATTTGGAAATTGCAAATAATATGCTACAATCTTGGCAAGCAAATTCTGAAGATGCAAGTGACGAAATTCCAATAAGCTTTGTTTTTAGTAGAGTGTTTGACCTTCTGCATTCAACGGATATAGCGGCAGAAACGCCGCTGTTAAAATGGATCGCTTTGGATGACGGTCCGCAAAAAAAAGTAAATAATAAAAACTCTCCGAAGGGAACCAGGCATACAGATGACGCTAAGAAAACGAAAACTCTTTCAAAAAAAGGAGCTAAGGAAATGTTCTCTCGTGTGCACAGTATAAGGATAAAAAGTCCTAAAAAAGGAAAAAGTATTCTTACTGAAGATTTAATGGACATCCCACTCGAGCTGCCCACACCGACTAAAAAAGACAAAGAAAAGAGCCTCTTAAATGAAATTAATGCATTATTTAATCACCATATTACAAGAATGAAAGAATCAACAATTTTCCCTGACGGCGTGATTATCGCAACACGTGAGGGTATGTTTGAAGAATTAGAAAGTAACTTTGGAGGGCAAGAAATAGAATACAAAAGCACAGACTTGAAGGATGAAGGAGAGAAAGAAAAAGAGACCTAAAGTTCACTCATCATAAAGCAGCGCTTAATTCTCTCTTGGCTTGGGATACCTTTCTCATGCTATAAGGATGCAGGTTTGTGATAAAGGATTTCCGATGGAAAAAATTGGGCAATTAAAACATAGCTTCTTGGCAGATATTGAAAAGGTTTCCACACTTCAAGAATTAGAAGACCTGCGCATTAGCGCTTTGGGCAAGAAGGGCGCGTTGACGCTTCTGATGAAAGAGCTGGGTGAAAAAACACCTGAGGAACGCAAAACTTTTGGAGCTGAACTGAATGCTATTAAAAACGTTCTCACAACAGCATTAGATCAGCGAAGAGCCAAATTGGAGGAAGAGAGTCTCAATGCGCGTCTGGCAACAGAAACACTTGATATTTCTTTACCCCCTCGACCTATCGCATGCGGAACGATTCATCCTTTAAGCCGTGTCATGGACCAGGCCATCCACATTTTTGGTCAGATGGGGTTTGCGGTGGCGGAAGGACCTGATATTGAGGAAGATTTTTATAATTTCACAGCTCTCAATATCCCGACAGAGCATCCTGCGCGGCAAGAACAAGACACCTTTTATCTTCCACCTTCATCAGATGGCCAGCCAATCGTGTTGCGAACCCATACATCGCCTGTGCAGATTCGCACCATGCTCAACGAAAAGCCTCCGCTGCGCATTATTGCGCCGGGGCGCACCTATCGGTCAGATTATGACGCGACCCATTCACCCATGTTCCACCAAATTGAAGGGCTTGTCGTTGATAAAAAAACCAATATGGGTCATTTGAAAGGCTGCTTAGAAGAATTTAGTCGTCTTTTTTTTGAAGATCCAAATTTAAAACTACGCTTTCGTCCAGGTTACTTTCCATTTACGGAGCCTTCTGCCGAGGTGGATATTTGGTGGAAAGGCAACAACTGGCTCGAGATCTTAGGGTGCGGGATGGTCCATCCAAATGTTTTACGCAATTGTAACATTGATCCTGAAATCTACCAAGGCTTTGCCTTTGGCATGGGCCTTGAACGGATTGCGATGTTGAAGTATGGCATTGAGGATTTACGTCTCTTTTTTGAATCTGACTTAAGGTGGGTTGATTATTATGGTTTCGAACCTGAGTCACGGGAGTAAGACATGAAATTTACCTTATCTTGGCTAAAAGATCATTTTGAAACAGAAGCGCCACTCGAGACTATTTTGGAAAAATTAACGGCTCTAGGGCTTGTTGTTGATAAAGTTGAAAACAAAGCAGAGGCGCTCGCTCCCTTTAAAATATGTGAAATTGTGGATGCAGAAAAACATCCCAATGCAGATCGCCTGAAGGTCTGCCGTGTCAATACGGGGGATGAAGTCATCCAAGTTGTTTGTGGCGCGCCCAACGCACGGATAGGGCTGAAAACTGTGTTGGCCCGCCCTGGGGATGTCATTCCATCGACCAAACAAGCTCTAAAAGTCGGAAAGGTCCGGGATATAGAAAGCTTTGGCATGATGTGTTCTGCAGAGGAGCTGCATCTGGGGGAGGGATCCGATGGTATTATTGAAGTGGATTCAGACGCTCCTGTCGGAGAGCCCTATGCAAAATGGATCGGACTTGACGAGATTCTTATTGAAATTGAAATTACTCCCAATCGAGGGGACTGCCTTGGCGTTTATGGGATTGCAAGAGATCTTGCCGCAACAGGAATTGGGAAGCTTAAGCCTTTAAATGTTGAAACAATAAAAGGATCTTATCCCTGTCCTATTTCCTTGAAGATTGATCCGGACGCCTCTCCCTATTTCACAGGAAGAATCATCCGTGGACTTAAAAATGGCCCAAGCCCTCGGTGGTTACAGAAAAAGCTTGAAGCCATAGGACTGCGTCCGATCTCAGCATTAGTAGATATCACCAATTTCTTTGCCCATGACCAAGCCCGACCTCTTCATGTATTTGATGCTGATAAGCTTAAGGGAAATCTGAATATTAGGCTTTCCAAAGCAGGGGAAACATTAAAAGCCCTGGATGAAAAAACTTATGTCCTTTCCGATGATATGACGGTTATCACGGACGATTCAGGCGTCATTTCCTTAGCTGGTGTTATGGGTGGTGCAAGTACAGGATGTGATGAATCCACACAGTCGGTCTTTTTAGAGTCAGCCTTTTTTGATCCTATTCGTACGGCCATTGCGGGACGGAAGCTTGGGATATTAAGTGATTCACGCTATCGCTTTGAACGAGGGGTGGATCCTGCATCAACCCTTCCAGGTCTTGAAGCCGCAACTCAGATGATTCGTGACATCTGCGGAGGAGAAGCAAGCGAGGTTGTTGTCGCGGGGAAGGCTCCTGATTTAAGGCAGTCTGTCCTTTTTAATCCTTTGCGAATTAAATCCCTGGGGGGCCTCGAAATACCTTCTGAACGTGCTCAAGAAATTTTAGCAAACTTAGGGTTTGAGGTGGAAGGGGAGGGGGGCGATCTAACTGTTTTAACCCCTTCCTGGCGCTCTGATGTCGAGCAAGAAGCTGACCTTGTCGAAGAAGTTTTAAGAGTTGAAGGATATGATAAGATCCCGTCCGTTCCTTATGAGGGCAGGCCGGAACAAAAGGCTTTATCTCCCTTGCAAGAACGACGGTTTATTGTACGCGAGAAACTTGCAAATCGTGGTCTTACAGAAGTTGTTACTTGGTCCTTTATGTCCCGAAAAGATACGGAGTCTTTTGGAGGCGCCCCTGAAAGTCTTGTTTTGCTGAATCCCATCAGTCAAGAATTGGATACAATGCGCCCCAGTCTTTTGCCAAATTTATTGAAGGCTGTTCTCTTAAATCAAAATCGCGGAGCTGAGGGAGTGGGGGTTTTTGAAGTGGGTCCTCAATACTCTGATCCAACACCCCAAGGTCAACATATGATGGCCACCGGCTTAAGGGCAGGCGTTCTCCATACGGATCATTGGCTTGAGAAAAAGCGCGTAGTCGATATTTATGATGCAAAAGCAGATGTTTCTTCTGTCCTCTGGCCACTCGGGATTCAGTGGGAACGAGGAGCTCCTGCGTGGTATCACCCCGGTCGTTCAGGAGCTCTGAAGCTAGGAACCAATGTTTTGGGTTACTTTGGGGAACTTCATCCTGGTATTTTGAAAGATTATGACGTGAAAGGACCTGTCGTTGCCTTTGAAATCTTTCTTGATAGAATTCCCCTACCTAAACGAAAGTCTAAGCCTAAACTAGATCTTTCCCCTTATCAAAGGGTTGAGAGAGACTTTGCTTTTGTTGTGGATCGAGATGTAGCCGCAGATAGCCTTGTAAAACCTATACAAAAGGCAGATCCTGTCCTTATTAAAGATATAAACCTTTTTGATGTCTTTGACCTTGGGGATAATAAAAAGTCCCTAGCCCTACGAGTGAGCCTTCAACCGCAAGATCGCACCTTGACAGAGGAAGAGATTCACGCCGTTTCCCAAAAAATTATTTCAGCAGTTGCCCAAAGTACGGGCGGAGTATTACGTCAATGACGGATTTAAGCCACATAAGAAACTTTTCAATCATTGCCCACATTGATCATGGCAAATCAACCTTGGCAGATCGCCTTATTCAATTATGTGGAGGGCTTACGGAACGCGAGCTAAAAGAGCAAGTCCTGGATACAATGGATATAGAGCGTGAGAGAGGTATTACAATTAAGGCCCAGACTGTGCGCCTTACGTATAAAGCCAAAGATGGGGAAACCTATCAGCTCAATTTGATGGAC
>DATKTE010000186.1:0-8339 GCA_035531295.1 Alphaproteobacteria bacterium | reverse complement strand
CCACCTTGAGCGAAGCTCACGAATGGTATGTCAATATTAAGAAGTTTCTCGACAGTGCCCTTGCCTCCCCCCTCAAATTTGAACAGTTTTGAAAGGACACTGGCTGGATTAAGATTGTCAAATGCCCATTTAAGTTGATTGTAAATCGTAGTGCCAATCGCGCCAAATTTAGAAAGAACCGTTGATGCTCCTTCGGCAAATTTACCCGGTATTGAAGAGATAGCCCCCCATAATTTGGTAACACCTTCGCCGATTTTACCGGGTATCTGGGTAATTACATTTAGGATGGACGTTGCGCCCTGCAACCAAAGGGCCGGAATCTTCATTATTACATCAAAGATGGCCTTGGCGCCTTCAATCCAAAGCATTGGGATTTTCATAATGACTTCTAGGATTTTTTTAGCCCCTTCTGACAGAAAGGTCCAAAGTTTCCCGAAAATTTCTTGTAGCCATGTAAAATATTGCTGAAAACCTTCCCAGACTTTCGCAAAAATCTCAGAAAGAAATGATAAATATTTCTGAAAACCTTCCCAGATGGTAGCGAATATCTGGACAAGAGCGTCCCATACTCCCATGAGGGCCAAAATCACGCCGTCCCAAATTGCTTCGATGGCATCCCACAGAATTTGAAGAGCCTTGACAACAACGTCCCAAATTGCTTCGATAACGTCCCAAAGGGCTTGAAGGGCCTTCACAACAACGTCCCAAATCTGCTCGATGATGGCCCATAATTTTTGGAGCCACATTATTACAGTGTCCCAAATCAACTTTAACGCCGCCCATAATTGCTGGAGCCAACCGCCAATTGTCTTAAATGTATTTTTAAACGCTGCAGCCGCTTGCTTCGTCGCTTGACCGATGGATTTATCTATCGATTTTGCCGATTTTACTTTTTCGAGATCCATAACAGCAAAGACATTTGAACTTGAAGCTTTTACGCCTTCGGCTACTTTGCTCAATTCCTTGCCTAGTTTTTTTGGCATCTCCTTTAGGGCTTTTGGCATTTTTAAATCAATCTTAGCCCCTGACATTATAGATTTGAAAATACTCTCTAAACCCTTGGCTAGACCCTTCAGAATGCCTATAGGTAGATCAATTATCATTGCTTTGGCTATAGCAATGCCTATTTTAAAAGCCCCTCCTTTGACGATAAAGGTATCTATAAAACCAATTACAATCTTGCCCACATTTGAAACTAAACCTTCCACCAAAGCCTCGATAATGGGGCCTATATTCTCGGCAAAAGCAATGATTATGCCCGGAATTTTGTCCATTAGTAAAACTACCATGTCGCCAATGGAGTCAAAAATGGTCAAAATGAGATCTGGAAGCTTTTCCAAAATCTGAACAATCATAGGAATCAAAGCATCAAGGATCTGAGAAAGAATCGCCGGGGCGGCTTCAAACATTTTGGTCACGGCTGCAAACAATTTATCGATTATTCCTGGGAGCATTTCCAGGATTTTACCAATCATTTCAGGGGCTTTATCAATAAGGGTCGAGAAAGCATCAATCATGCCATTGATACCCTTTTCGAAAATTTCAGGTAAATTTTTCATGCCTTCGGCGACTTGTTCGGGCAGGGATTCGAAAGAGGAGGTTAGCGCCATTACCTGCTTATCGCCTAGTCCTGATAAGGAGTCTATAGCTCCCGAAAAGAAATCGACTCCCTGCTCAAATCCATCGGCAATTCCACCCGCTAAGGCGTCAAAATCAAATCCATCTTCTTCATCCTTAGACTCTCCTGCTTTTTTAGTTTTTTTAGCTCCTTTTCCTGCTAATTCCCTTTGAACATTTAAGAGTTTTTCGGCTTCTTTGGTGAGCAGACCTGCCGCCTTAAGCTCTTCTTCTTTGTTGGCGATTGCTAGAAGCTGGAGTCTTAATTGTTCGTCTATTCTTTCATTGCCTTCTAGTCCTGATAAATTTAAACGGTCGGTTTCATCTGCTAATCTTTCTATGGCTTCCGTCTTGATCTCTTTGATAGAGAATTGGGCCGCTATTGCTTGATTCTTAACTAGTTGATTAAAATTCCTCTGCAGTTGGGCGGTCATATTTCCAGCTAATAGAACCTTTTTTCTTTCACCTTCTATAGAGGCAATATTTTGCATGGCTTCGTTTTTTATAATAGTGATTCTATTAGATTTCAAGTTATTGATTGCTTGATCTGAGGCTAGAAGTCTTGACCCTGTAGAGGCTTCTAAATCCGCTATTTGCTTAAGTTTGGCTTTCTGAATGTCGGCCAATCCAAGGGCTTCAAGTTTTTTAACATTCGCGGATGTTTGTATTATCAGGGCCTTTTGAGCTGGACCTAGATTTCCTTCGAGTCTTAATTTATTCATTAATAGCTTTAATTCAATTATTCTAGCGGCTGATCTCATTTTTATTAATTCAAGATCTGATTTGCCATATTCATTAACCTGAGTTTGTAGAGGTATACTTTGCGCTAATAATTGATTCAAGGATTTTTGGGCATCGGTTAAGACAATTTTTGGAGCCGCTGCTACCTTTGGCGCTATCGTAGCCCTTGGAGCCCTAGCCACTCTTGTAACTCTTGAAACTTTAGATATTTTACTCAGCAATTCCTGTTTTTTAATTTCTGAGATCTGGGCATCTGCCTTTTGTTTTAATAATTCACCTTGTAGTGCTATCTGAGTTACTACTTCCCCAGTAAATGCTTTTTCAGTATCTAGCCTTTGTTTCTCAACATCTAAAGCTGCAAGGTCAAACTCAAGGTTTTTCTGTATTGTTTGAGTCCTATCTAATCCAATCAAGGCGATGGATTTCGCTATTGCTTGGTTTGCTTTTACTAATTTATCAGCCTCTACGGCTACTTTTTCCATATTAAACTTATCAACTATTTTCTGGGTATGCTCAATTTCTATGCCAAGTGATTCAACTTCTTCCCTCGTCATTGCAAAAGTTTTTTGAGTATTATCGATGGATATACCGAGCTTCCCCATTGTCGTCTCTAGTCGATCTATTGCTTCTATCGTCCTCTGAATCGACTGGGCACTAGCTCCAAATGTATCTTGAAACTCTTTAAAAACACCCGCTACAGCTAGACTGATAATATTTACTAGAACTAGGATTCCTTGGACGGCAAGTTTTATCACATCGATAAAAAAAGCCATTATAGTACCAAAGATATGCCAAACACTGGAAGTATCTTTGGCTTTAGCTTCTAATAAACCTACGACTATAAGTAGTTCTCTGATTGGTAATATTAAACCTCCAATCGTGTCGGTTACATCGCCTAGCTCATTATCAAGCTCCGTGAAAGCCTGAACCAAGGCAGCCACGACAGCCGCAATAATTAATATTTCTGCAAAGGCTACTGCATTAGCAGCTACAAAATTTATAAGTGCAGCGATTACCGTTTTTACCGCTGTTACTAAAGTAGCTAACATTGATACGGCTACGTTAATAACGCCTGAAATGCCCATGGCTATTATCGAGCCTATTATAGCTCTTAAAGCTATCAGGAGCCCAGATAGCGAGGTTATGCTAACGGCTTGAAGTCCGAGTGCTCCCGTAGCCACATTTACGACATTCGATAATAAGGTTTGAGCAATAACAGACATGCCGATGGCTACATTCAAAATTTTATATAATGTGATAGCTGAAGATATTATAAGTATATGTTTAATGAGGAAGCCGCCGACTGTTAGAACTACTGACCCCATATTTCCCAAAACGGCTACCACTTTAAATATTTCATCAGGAAAAGAATTAATGGTTTTTAAAAATAAAATCCCGCTTTCGTCGGCTACCCGCTGTATAATATTTACACTACCTATTTTACTTTCTAATTCTGTTAGGATCTTATTATATCGAGTAGTCCTCCCTGCAGCGGTATCATTTAGACTTATAGAAGCCCCTTTCAAGATATTGGCTCTTTCCGTGATCATAGACAATCTAGTTTGGACTATTGCTTGCTCATTCAATTTATCAATCGTTACTCCAGCCGAGTCTCTTAGTAGCTTATGGGCTATCGCTGTTCTTCCAAGATTAATGCACAAGGTCATCGCTGATTGTGTTTGACCTGCAAGTCCTGATAATAAAGATTGCGTAACTTGTTCTAATCCTTTGCCGGAAACCGCCGCTATATCCATCGATTCTTTCAATAACTTTTGATTGTCGTTAAATGTCAGGCCAAGGGCTGTACCTTCACCAATAAGAGTTTTGATTGACCCTCTTATTGAATTTGTTGTAAATGCAGTATCTTTATCGACAGAGGCAAGAACCTCATTCCATTGTTCAAGTGTTCCGACTGCAGGGCCAACTTTTTCCGAGAACGCGGCAATTGTAAAACCAAACTCTCTGCTTGATTGCTCGGCTTTTGTTGCTACTATCGAAAACCTTTCGAGGGCTTTCCCTAGTTCTTGGCCAATTGACTGGGCAAAGTCCCCAGTTAGTTTTAATAAATATGTGATAACCCCAGTGACTTTCCCGACTAATGTTCCGACAAATATTAGAAGTGTTCCGATTAATTGTGTAGTCCTATTATCGACCTTTTGCATGGCCTCGCCGAAGGTGATCATAAGAGGAGACATAACAGCAAGAGTTTCTATAAATGTCAGGCTAAATGGTCTAAAATCTGAAGCTGCTGACTTAAAACCTGTGGTGAGAGAAGAAAACCACCTACCTGCATCACTCATTGATATTTTAAAAGCTGAATTTATAAGCGACGATAAATTGAGAAAACCCCTAGTCCAATTGCCAAGAGTCCTATTAGCTTTATAGACTGCATCTTCGAACGATGTTACTTGCGCTTCTGGAAGAGAATTAACAAATTGACCTATGCCAGCCATTAAGCCAATAAAGCCTATTGCTAGTTCTCCGAGTCCTAGACCTAATTTATCATTAACGGTGTTTAGCCTTTCGGTCGCTTTAGCCGCTTCCTCCTGAGCTATTTTTAACAAAGGGAAAATATCATTTAGAATATTTAAGGTGTTTATCGACTTATCGGCATTTATATTAAAATTTCTTTCCTTATTAGATTCATTTGTAAGATCTCTCATAGAATCAGATAAGTGATCTACACCCTTACTAGCAGAATCAGAGGAAAGCCCTAGAACTTTCAATTGGTCATCAATTCTTTTTTGCGCCTTTACCATTGCATCTGATAAAACTGTTAAAGAATCGATAGATTTTTTTATTTGACCAAGATCAGTCTCGAAGCGTAAACCCACGACAAATTCTTTTGTTTGAGCCATCTTTTACCCGTTTAAAGTAAGGATTACTTTCTTCGGCGACTCGCGGGGATTTTTGGGGCTTTTCCGTCACCTAGAACCATTTTAACTTTAGATGCAAAATTGATTTTATTATACAACGGGAGGAACATACCTAGTAAGTCCAAATACCACTCGGGCTGATTTATCAATCCGCCTGATCTATAAAGCTGTCCCGTTTCGGCTGTAAACATTAAAAGGTTAAATACTGCCCTGACTTCGTGATCCCAAGTAGCCTTTCCGGGGCAAAATGGATAAAGCAAACCTCCTTGGTTTATTTGCATCGGAAAAACGCTAGAGTCTGTGGAATCAAAATCCCATTTGTCTTCTTCGCAACGCCTAAGTTTTTGTATTTTCCTCGGGCATTTTGCACAATCGAACGGACGGGATTTTGATTCTATTTCTGTCTGAGTAAGTAAATTTAACTCTATCAGCGCGATTATTTTTTTTTATCTGTTTCAGAAAGCGACGATTTAGGAGCGTGGGCCTGTCTAACAGTGTACAGGTCCGTGACCACTCCGAAGGCTTCGAGCTTCTCCATGACCGCATCAGAGGCCCCGCCATCCCCATGCTGCTTGTATTCTAGCAGGTGTTTTTGGTACTCAGGGGATACTACAGGATTATCGATACCCACAAGGGCAAGCCTGACCTCCTCGTTCATGAAACTGAGTTGAGGAGTCAAAGCGCCATCTTTCATTGCGACTTGGGAGTTTTTGAGTTTCATACTGAGCTTGTAAGGAAGGATTTTTCGCATAATAAACCTAGTTGGTAAGCCATTCTCGACAAATATTAATTTGGATTCGTCCAAATCTTTTATATATTCGTCGTAGTCGTCTCTGGACGTTCCCTTGATTGCGGCGTCATTGAAAACAATGACATGAATATTTTGCTCTTCTAATTCGGTAAAAAATGCCATGGCTTGGGCTCCCTAAAATATTTGACTAGTGTTTGTCAGACATTCTGGAGTAACCCAGCTTTAAAAGCTAGATCTTTTGTGGATTCTAAAGACTGTGCTTGCAGGTATTCCAATAGTTTCGCTAATAAACCGATAGCCCAAGCCCTTGGATCTCAAAGTAATAATTCTTTGCTCGATTTCCTTATCGTAGATCTTCCTTTTTCCATCGTTATGCTTGTGTCCTTTGGCGAAGCGGTGCCCTATTCTGCCCTTCAATTTTGCATTCTTTATGCCCGACTTGATTCTTGTGCTTGCTGCCTCCCGTTCGGCTTGGGCCGTGAAGCCCTGGACAGCAACCATAAATTGATCTATTGCGGTATCAAATTGTTGGATCCCCTTACCCACAATATCGATTACCGTATTGTGCTTCTTACAAAAGGCGTAGAAATTTTGCAGCGTGATAATATTCCTAGAAATTCGGGAATCTTCGAATAGGACCACTCGCGCAGGAGTTGACATCTCCCCTCTTTTACACTTGCTAAGGGTAGGGATCGCAGCTAGTAGCTTGTTAAATCCTGGCCTGTCGTCCACTCCGCCGCTTATAGCGAGATCCTCGAACTCCACAATCGACTCGATCTCCTCAA
Organism: Alphaproteobacteria bacterium; assembly: GCA_035531295.1. GTDB lineage: Bacteria > Pseudomonadota > Alphaproteobacteria > UBA9655 > UBA9655 > UBA9655. Next base: position 1,569 of record DATKTE010000186.1, on the reverse strand, counting down.
GAGAGATTTTTTGACGTTCCAGCCACTCGAAAACTGAGTTTCTTTGGTGTTCTATATCTTGTTTTTCGGTTGAAACCCGGTAATATATCACGATTCTTTGTTGTGCCATTTTTAGACTCCTATAGATGGAATAGCGCAGGTAAAAACGGTAGATAGAACATATCTAAGCAGTAGTCAATAAAAAAGGGCCGCGCCGGGTTGGCGCAGCCCCAAGGAGAAGACATTCGAATTATCTGAAGGTTGGTTGGAATTCGTCGGCGGCGTCCTGCGCAGTTTGCAAGGCTATGCCATCCGAGAAAGAAACCGGGATACTGCCAGAATCGGGAACGGGAATAGAAGGCAATGGGAATTGAACTTTTGGCAAAAGAGCTTTGAAAAATCGGCTCGTGTTATCGCCTAGCTCTAAGTCAATCGACTTAGTTACAAATTCCTCGATATCTCGGTAAAATGAAACCATTTCTTTGTTCATATTTATTGTTAATTCGACGGTAGCCATGAACCGATCCCCGGGAATGAACAGAGGCCCCGCCAAAGAATCTTGACCAAAACAGTAGTCCACATTTTCATGATTGTTAGCGCAAGAAATAGTTAAATTTCTAATGCAATTGGTCGCCGTAAGGCCCCCAACCGTGATTGACCCGCGCAAGCCTACTATTGGATTATCGATTGCAGCCGGGGCCGCTGGTTCGTAATAAACTAGGTAAATTGGAAGGCCAACGCCTGAACCGTCTGAGTCTGCAAGAACAACGGGAGCCCCTGCAAGATCCGAAAGGCTTACAACGTCCCCAGCGATTCCAGAAACTACAAGCGCGGTTCCATCGGGAGAATCTGCTGATCTGGTAAATCCATCGGCTTCTATAAGCATTACTAGGCCATCTTCTTTAAATTGTCGGCCATCCCCTGCAGCAACCGTGACCGTGGATCCTGCGTTATTGTCAATAACCGACACCGACATTCCAATTGTGGTGGCGTCCTTGCCCATTCCTGACCAACTTAATTGTGCCTGACCATCGCCCGGGAAAGTCATTTCACAGTCTGAAACAAAACAGCCACGGGCTTGTTGAGCGAATTTATCGACACAAGAAAATAGGGAAAATGTGATATTTGGGGCCGTGATCGCCGAGTATTCTAGTCCGTCAAATGGATCTGGCCCACTTACCCGAACAAACTCTCTACCCATTAAGGAAGTGAACAGACTTCTAACGGCTTGGTCGATCTCAGTAGGTCCACCCGGGCTAACAGTTTCATCGATATTAAAAAAAGTTGTGAGTGACCAGGATAGGGTTTTTTTCTGCTTGATTATGTTATTTGCGTGGCGTCCCGAACGGTGTGGACTGACCTCAAAACCTTGGGCAAACTCGATATTTCCTCCGGCCAAAGCGTAGAAAAAATCGGTATTCAGGGGGACAATAAATAGACCCCTTGTAGTTTCTGCTTTCAAGTACCATTTTTGCTCTAATGCACTTGAATCGTTTGAACTGTTAAAAATACTTGCATAGTCCTTCATAGATAAACCTTTCAATAAATTAATTTATTTAAAAGGCGAAGGTTGCCCGAAGCATATTTTTA
>DATKTE010000185.1:0-2303 GCA_035531295.1 Alphaproteobacteria bacterium | reverse complement strand
CATTCCTGACTCTATGTTTTCTATAACACATTTGCGAAAATCTATGCTGTAAGCCATATGATCTATCCCGTTCTCAAAGCTATTATTAGATCCATATCTTACTACAGAATAGTATGTTATTAAAGTGTATTATCTATACTTAACATAACATCACTTATTTATGATAAAAGGTATTATTTAACAATATGAACTGCACTTTTTTATTTGAAGGATAAATTACAAAATACGCCCAAAAGAAACTGACAAACCCGACAAAAGTCTTCGCTCATCTATTTTTACGCCATTTTCTTCTAAATTGTTACACGTGAAACAATTTATGAAAGCAGCATGGATGGCTTCTCCGTCTCCGCGACAAGACAGATAACGCTTCGGCCAGTGAAACCATTGAAGATAGCACGAGGGTAAGATAGAGCTTCAGCGATTTAGTCCTGGAACCCATAAAATATCCCCTTCTTTCTGATGATTATCATACCGAGCAAGTACAAACAAAAAATCAGAGAGTCTATTTATGTAATGAATAATAATTTCATTAACTGGCTCTCTGTCTCTCAATATGCATATTGTTCTTTCAGCTCTTCGTACAATCGTTCGCGCTTGATGAAGATGCGCAGACAAGGATGTCCCCCCAGGTAGGACAAAAGAATTGAGGGGGGGTAAGGACTTGTTATAAAGATCTATACTTTTTTCCAAAAAGGCGACTTGATGGGAGTGAAGGCGCAGTCTTACCTTATTTTCTTTGTCTTCGGGTATGCATAAATCTGCACCTATATCAAAGAGATCGTTCTGAATACGGAATAAAAGAAGATCAATGTCTCCTGCTGCATGAAGACGAGCGATACCAATTGATGCATTGGCTTCATCCACGTCCCCAATCGCAGCGATGCGGGGTGAGGATTTCAAAACGCGCTTCCCTGTCCCCAAGGATGTTTTCCCCTTATCCCCCCCTCTTGTATATATGCGGGTTAAGAGAACCATGCCTTATACTCGATTACAAATGAGTGAAAAGAGGGATTAAGGTTTTGCTTTGCTGGCTGCACTTTCCAAAACAAAAGAATTGAAAAAATCACAATGGCTAGTGCTTGAAAGATAATCCGAAGGCGCATCATTTTATTGCTGCGCTCACCGGCCTCTTTCCCTTCTTTAGACATATTAAAAAGCCCGATTGTCAACGCCCCAACGGTGGCAAGCATTGCGCCTATAAGGAGTATTTTTAAAACCAGCTGAACGGTCATATTTTATATTTTTTAAAAAGCTCGTTAATGTCCTCTGCGGTACAAATGCCGATATGAACTGGGCTCATAGGCTTAATTTCGTTAATATTCCTGTGGGTTTTTGTCCGAATGGACTGAATCGTGTTTTTGGTCGTGCCCAAAGTGCGAATAATATCCGCATCACTAATTTCAGGAATTTCCTTGAGTAGCCACGCAATCCCATTCGGCTTTGCTTGGCGAAGAGCGACAGGTGTATATTTTGCTCTTTTCTTGACTTTCCCCTCATGAATATTCTTTGTTATACGAAGTCTAGCCGTGGGGTCAGCCTGACACCGTTCAATTTCATCTAAAGTTAACTGTCCTGAAGTGACAGGATCGTGACCAATCATTCCTATAACAATTTCCCCATCGGCAATCGCCTGCACTTCAAGGGGGTGTAAATTACAAAAATCACCAATCTGTTCAAAAGTTAGCGTCGTGTTATCGATAAGCCAGACCGCAGTGGCTTTTGGCATGAGGGGTGCATTCATTGAGCTCCCACCTTTCTTTAATAATGTTTCCAGAAATCAGCTGCCATTCAATCATAGGTTCGCTGTTTCTCAAATAAGATTTTTAATAATTCTCATCTCCAAAGCAAATTCCAAGCCCTCGCGCTGTTTTCATAAGCGAGCCGTTCATATCAACGGCTTGAGACCCTGCAATAGCTTGTTCAATCGATACATCTATTACCTGGCGATTTTGCCAAGCAACCATACGATCAAACTTTTCTTGGGCAATAAGATCAACGGCATGGGTCCCAAAAACAGAAGCTAAAACCCTGTCTTGGGCAGCAGGTTGGCCGCCTCGTTGTACATGTCCAAGGACTGTAAATCGCGTTTCAGCGCCGGTAAGTTCTGTGATACGATTGGCAATATGATGAGAAATGCCCCCGTAGCGGCTTTTTCCTTCTAAGTCAATGATCTTAGATTTTTCCCCCGTTTCAGTTCCCACGGCTTCAGATACAACCATAAGCGCGTAATTTCGGCCTTCTTCCCTTAAAGATTTAATTTTAGCAGCAATATTTGCCATTTGATAAGGGATTTCAGGAATTAA
>DATKTE010000184.1:0-6005 GCA_035531295.1 Alphaproteobacteria bacterium | reverse complement strand
AATTTAGGTGGGGATGATATTGACCATGCAGTGGCTGACCGCTTCCAATTCGATGATGTGAGGAAAGCGAGAACGCTTAAAGAGAATCTTTCAGAGCATAACTCTTGGGAAGGAATGACGCGGAGTGATCTTGAAGCGCTTTCAGCGCCTTTTGTGAACAGAACGCTTAAAATTACGGAAGAAGTTCTCAAAGAGGCTGGAATTTCCATTGGAGGTATCAAGGGAGTTGTTCTCGTGGGGGGAATGACGCGCATGCCCCTTGTACGGCAAGAAGTCGCGACATTTTTTGGAAAGGCTGCTTTATGTGACATTGACCCAGATCAGGCGGTAGCTTTAGGGGCGGCCCTTTTCGCCCATGGGTTGAAGCATGGATCAGATGCGCTTCTTTTAGATGTTACCCCTCTTTCATTAGGGCTTGAGACAATGGGGGGGCTTGTTGAGAAGATTATTCCTCGCAATACGCCGCTTCCGGCCCTGGCGTCCCAAGAGTTTACAACCTCCCAAGATGGGCAGGGCGGTATGATGATCCATGTGGTCCAAGGTGAGCGAGAATTCGTGTCTGATTGTAGGTCTTTGGCCCGGTTCGACCTTTTCGGTCTGCCGCCACTGCCCGCAGGTGCTGCAAGGGTTCGTGTTGATTTTGCAGTTGATGTTGAGGGGCTTTTAACCGTGAGCGCCTTTGAAAAGACAACGGGTCTTGCTCAGCATGTCGAAGTTCGACCCTCCTACGGACTGGATGAAAAAACGCTATCTGAAATGATTTTGGAGAGCCAAAAATATGGAAAAGAGGATATGCAAAACCGCCTTAAGACCGAGGAAAATCTTAAGGCGGAGAGGTTGAGTGTGCGGGAATCTTAAAATGCCTCTCCTTCTGTGAAGGAAAGACATTTTATTAGCTTCTTATTGCCTTTTTAATCTATAAGTTTCTAACAGTTCATCCGATAATAAGTACCGCTGACTCTTTGTTACATATCCAGGAACATCCACATAAAGATGCATGATTTCTTTAAACTCTGGGTGTTCCTCAACTATTTCGCTGACTAAGTTGAATATATATTCTTCGTCTGAAAGTTTGGATTCTAGGTGCTTAGCTCGCCCATTAAAAATTGAATGCAATTTGTTGATTAAATTTTGTTCATTTTCTGTTTTAAAGGCTTCTCTATTTTGCATATATTCAAATAAAGACTGCGTCCTACCTTCGAACCATTCGTTCGTAATTCGTTCAGCACCTTCTTTTGTAAACGTTGTTGGAGTCTGTTCATTAAGTTGCAAAGAGGGAAGGTCATTAACCTTTGCAAATTCTTTAGCAGCCTTAATCCACTCTATATTCCGACCCGCATTACCGTAATCAAACCCTGGAAGAGGAGCTGAAGTGTTAATAAGGACACCAACAATTTTAGGTCTAAAAAATTCTTGTTCTCCTTTTTGAGCGCAACTTAAGATACCTACTTCATTCATTTCATTATGGTAAAGTTTAGTAGGCTGCTGAAGCATGGGAAAACGCACAAGCGTATCCAGAGTCACTCTGTTTGATGCATGAGCACTCACATAATCTTCAAAATTGACCTCTCTTTGAGAAGATAAACCTTTTAAGGGCGCGTAATATACGGGAGTCCGTGCATCTGTTCCTGATGTAACAACAACACATTCTTTGGGAACATCAAAAATAAAGCTTACAGGTGAAAAGGTAGACCTGAGTGTAAATTCAGGCTCTCCAGGAAGAGCAAGGACGGACCCAGAAATTAAAATCCGTTGAGCCAATACATTCTCAATATAATTATTTACAAACTCTTCGGAAGAAAAAACCTCATGAAAATTTTCCTTATCTATTGTTCTCTGATCTTGAGGATGGCTTCGATTCCACATTTTTGTAAAACACTCTGTGGCGCCCATAATATCTTCAAGAGAGTGGACGTAAAGTATCCCTCTGGGATTTTTTGGGCCTTGCTGAAAGTTGTGTAAAGTTTGCTCCGTAAATTGAGAAAGAGCTCCCCATGAATCCTCCACTTCCTTATGTAGATATTCTCCCACTTTAACTCCCACATCTTCAGGCATAGAGGGAATCTCGATACCCTTAAGTTGGGGCCTCGCAGTCAGATGAGCTGTAGTCGTAAATGGTTTTTCTTCCATTGCAAGAGTCGCAAGAGAAGAAGATAAAAGAATCGTTCCACTCAAGAAGAGGAAAGTTGTTTTTTTACAGGCTTTTAATAACATCATAAAATACTCCATATTAGATTAAGTCTAATTAATATATGTTCTTTTCTTTAATTGTCAACATTTCTTAATACAAATTTATAATGTATAATATTACATTGGAGTAAGCAATAATACGAGAGGGATTAGATCGCGACTTCTTCTTTTCAGGATAGTGAAAATATGGCTCTCTGCTATGCTAATTATACTGCTACAGTGTTATGACTTAACAAAAACGCCGTGGATGCTGAAGCAGCCGGCCTGGCCCGACCTACGTAAGTCTCTCCTCCTTATGTTTTTGATGAGAGAGCACTGTCTGACATGATTTTTGAGAGCCAAAAATATGGAAAAGAGGATATGCAAAACCGCCTTAAGACCGAGGAAAATGTTAAGGTGGAGAGGTTGAGTATTAGGATTTTGTGACCCAATGGGCTAAGGATGACCGGATGACTCTTTTAGAAGTAGAGTCACCCGGATTTAAACGTATTCTACTGATTCTTAGCAGTTTCCAGCAGTTCTTTAATCATAGAATTAATTAACACACCACCGGCGCAGTTATAAATTAACGAAGAGAAGCTGGAGTGATATTTCCCATACATTTCAGTGGCAGGTAACATCTGATCTATCTCATCTTGTATTTCAATGTTGGTCTTACGTTCGGTGTAATTTTTACCGCCTCCGGATATGATTCCATAGATGCATGGAACAAATTTGCCATCTCTTCTAACTTTTGTAAGCAAAGGCCCACCGCTATCACCAGGTTCTCCAATGCCATAGGGTAATCCACTGGTGTGCCAGTATTTGTTTCCCTCATTTCTTTGCCGAATATGAGAAGTGAATCCTATCGCTTGCTCGCCTTTTTCTAAGGGTTCGAAAAATGGAGCATAATAAATGGGTTGATAGTATTTTAGATCAACACTTTGGCTAGCTGCTCTTTTTTGAGATATCCCCGTATCGCCTTTGCCGTAACCTAGAAATGTTCCCGTGACCGGTTCGCCTACTGCATGATCTAGCAAAGGTATGGGCTTAATATAAAAAAGGCTTCTAAAAAAAGGAGTTTCTTCTAGGCTAAGAAATGCAACATCATTTCTACAGGTATTGCCACCATATTCTATAACGTCAGCAATATAATCTGGATGAAGTGTTACGGCTTTTATACGATAAAATGAACCGGAAGGATCACTATTGCCATTGAATAAATCATCGACTTTTTTCCAAGAAATCTGACGGTCAAAGCACATATATGTGTCGTCTAGTTCCATTGTTATGGGGGATTGTGTAAGTTGACCCTTATCTTTAGGAAAAAGATCACTAAAACAATGAGCAGCAGTAATTGCAATATTCTCTTCGACCAAAGTTGCTGTAAACTGTGATACGTCTTTTTCTTCTTCTTTTTTATGTCTTACAACATATCCAACTGCACTAAGTTGTGAATCTTCAGCGAGTTCCGTATATTTTTCATCTGCGTCCTTTCCATTTGTACGAACGGCATAACTTTGAGAAATAAGGGAAAAAATAGAAATAAAAACGAAACTAGTATATTTAAAATTTTTTGATAACATCATATTTATACTCCATATCTAATTTAATATTATTTATAATGTTGTTCATTAACTGTCAATGTATTTTTGCAGAAATTAAGGGCGTATTATCTCTAACTACTCGCCCATCGGTGTCATCCTTGGGCTAGAAAAGGCTTGTTTTTCTTTAAAACAAAGACTTTTCTTGACCCGAGGATCTTGGCGCCAATGAGATCCTCGGCAAACAAATGCTAATGTTTTCCTTTGGAAAACAAAGCATTTCTTGCCAAGGATGACACCGAGTGGGGGGAACGGGTGAGTGGTTACTATTATTTTTGTGCAATTTGTAAAATGAGAGGGATTCAATTTCGGCTCCCCCTTTTCAAGGTAAAGAAAGTATGCTAGTTCCAATTAAATTCCTTGGGGGATAGTTTAGCGGTAGAACTCCCGGCTCTGGACCGGGCAACTCTGGTTCGAATCCAGGTCCCCCAGCCATTTCAGTGCAACGGAAGTGCAGAATGGCAGAAAAACAGAAAAAGTTAGCGGTCATTTAAAGAAAGGCGTCATCACGGGATTTAGGTTCTCCACGAGGCGTAGCCGAGTGCTTGAGAACCTTAATACCCGGGACCCAGAGAAAACTTTAAACGAAAGAAAATCCTGGGTCCCAGATATTAACAAACCCTAACGCTCCCCAGGGATCGCGAAGGGTTTATAAATTCCGGGATGACGCCCTTTTTTCTATTCTTTCTTGCTTCCTTTCTTTCTGCTTTTCTGCTTTTCTGCTACACTGTGCTATGATTCCATTATAATCAAAAAAGAGCAAGCACACCGTGGATCTTGAAACAACCTATTTATACAACATTCTAGGCTTTCTTTTAGCTGCGGTTGGCGTTGTGTTTATATTCCGGCGTATGAAAGTAAGCCCAACCCTTGGGTATTTGGCAGCAGGGATTTTGGTTGGTCCTCATGTCTTAAAAATTGTCACTGACCCTTCAGAAACGCAATTTTTGGGAGAAATCGGCGTTCTTTTCCTTCTCTTTACCTTAGGATTGGATCTTCCCCTTCAACGTCTTCAATCTTTAAAAGGGTATGTTCTTGGCATTGGAATTAGCCAAGTTGTTGTAACTGGAGGCATTTTTACTTTCATCGGTCTTTGGGCCGGATTACCGAAAGAGGCGGCTCTTCTCGTTGGAGGAGCCCTTTCCCTTTCATCAACAGCCGTTGTCCTGCAAGTCTTGCATGATCGAAAAGAGCTTGCAACTCGGTTTGGGCGCGTTTCTTTTGCCGTGTTGCTGTTCCAAGACCTTGCTGTTGTTCTTTTACTGATTCTAACGACAACCTTAGGGACGGAAGGGGCCAATATTTTTTTAGAACTTTCTTACGCGACGTTGAAGGCGGCGATCGTTTTGATCCTTATCATAGGGTTGGGTCGGTTTGTATTTCGACCGTTTTATCGAGCAGTTGCGACAGGTGGAAACCCTGAACTTTTTATGGCGACAACCTTTTTAGTCGTTCTTGGAACAGCTTTTATCACAGAAATCGCGGGTCTTTCTCGGGAACTAGGAGCCTTTTTAGCAGGCATTCTCTTAGCTGAAACTGAATATCGTCATCAAATTGAAGCTGACATTCAGCCTTTTCGTGGTCTTTTGTTAGGGGTCTTTTTCATGTCCGTGGGGATGGCCATTAATTTTGGTGTGTTTATTAAGGTTTTTGGTGTTGTTTTGGCTATTCTTTCCTTCATGCTAGCGATGAAAGGTCTCCTTATTTTTTTACTTTCGAGAATCAATGGGTTGAAGGCTACTACAAGCATAAGAGTCGCACTCCTTCTTGCAGGAGGGGGAGAGTTTGTTTTTGTCATTTTTTCACCGGGAGTTGCTCAAAAATTTCTTCCTCCAGGATTTGCAGATACCTTGTTTTTGGTTGTCATTCTCTCGATGGCTTTAACGCCTCTTTTGGCAATAGCGGGAAAATGGCTTACAGAGAAGTTGCAAGCTCATGAAACGCCCTCCGACCCCAAGACAGAAACTGAAGAGGCAAAAGAACTACAAAATCATATTATTATTGCGGGATTTGGTCGCGTTGGGCAAATGCTCGGAGAAATATTGGCGAGTCGTATGATTCCTTTTGTGGCTCTCGATATTGATTTGGCGCGCGTTACAGAGGGAAGAAAAAAAGGGTATTCTGTATTTTATGGAGATGCGAGACGTCGAGAAGTTTTGAAAGCTATAGGGGCAGATAGGGCAAAAGTTGTCGTCATTACTCTCAATGAAATTGCGCCTTCTGTGCGAGCTG
>DATKTE010000183.1:0-4853 GCA_035531295.1 Alphaproteobacteria bacterium | reverse complement strand
GCGTTCTTTAAAGTTGGCGCACTGTCATCCAAGATTTCTTTAACCTTAACGGCAAGTTCATTCAAACTAAAAGGCTTAGCCAGGAATTGAATTTGTGCGTCATCTTTAATGCGATTGTGAAAGGTATCTTCTGTATATCCTGAAATGAAGAGAACCTTGGGAGTGACTTTCATCTGACTAATTTCATTGACAAACGTCGGTCCATCCATGAGGGGCATAACTACATCCGAAATCACAAGATCAATTTTATCCCTGCCCAACTTTATAAGTTCAAGAGCCTCTGCACCGTTAATCGCTTCAATGACGTGATAGCCCTTGCTCCGTAGAGCTCGACCACTGAAGACTCGAACGGCGTCCTCATCTTCAACCAGTAGAATAGTGCTTGATCCTGTTAAATCAGGCAACGCTATTTTTTCTTGCTTTTCAGCTGGGGGAAGAGCGGTAAATTCACTGGTACACTTGGGAAGGAAAACGCTAAAAGTTGTTCCTACCCCAACCTTTGACTCCACATGAACAAAACCACCTGTCTGTTTGACAGTTCCATAAACCGTGGAAAGTCCAAGCCCTGTTCCAGAACCTACTTCTTTTGTGGAAAAGAAGGGATCAAAGATGCGATCGATAATTTCTGGTTTGATCCCCATACCTGTATCGGTAATCTCTACACGGACATATGAACCTGCAGGAATCACATCAGGGCCAAAGCGCTTGGCTTTCTTAAGCTCACAATTTTGAGTGATGAGGGAAATTGTACCCGATCCTTCCATTGCATCCCTCGCATTGACGACCAAGTTAATGATGACTTGTTCAAATTGCCCTTGATCCACGAGAACAAGACCCAATTCACGGGCATGTTTCATTTTTAACTGTATGTTCGATCCAATCAAGCGCTGCAGAAGAGCAGAAAGCTCTGCTAGACAATCTGTTATATTAAGCACTTTTGGTTGCAGCGTTTGTTGGCGAGAAAAAGCAAGAAGTTGCCGTACTAAGTTGGCAGCCCTATTCGCATTTTGTTTAATTTGCATAACATCTGTAAAAGACTGATCTCCTGGCGTGTGACGAAGCAACATCAAATCACAAAAGCCAATCATAGCCGTTAGAAGATTATTAAAATCGTGAGCAATTCCCCCCGCAAGCTGACCAACAGCTTGCATTTTTTGAGATTGAATGAGTTGGGATTCAAAACGTTTCTGTTCCGTAATATCATGCAGCACAAGAAAACAACCCTTTTGATTTTTTACGGGTAGACATGCAAAAAAAGTAGAGGCTATGGACTCGCGTGCATCATTAAAATGAATGTCTAATAAGACTCCTTCATCTTTTCCATGAATATAATTATGCAGCGCATTTTTAACTTCTTCTCTCTGGAAATCAGACACAAGGTTCAAAAAGGAGGCGCCACGAATAGATGTGCTTTCGAGCCAAAATTTCTCTCGGAACAAGATGTTTGAGTCCTGGATCTGCGCATTCTCATCCAAACAAATGACAGGTAATGGCGTCATTTCTAAAATTTTGCTCATGTCACTCTGATTGGCAAAGTGTGTGTAAAGATTAAGAAGAGAGTGAGTGATAAAACCCCCTCCTGTTGGAATCTGCGTTTGTTCAAGAAAGGCACTTTTTATGCGTGAAGAGGCGGTTATAAAATCACACTTCCCTTGCATTTCAGAAAGTTTAAGAGGATTTTGATTCCGGGATTTTACAATAAATTTTGAAAGGGAAGCGCCAACAATTTCAGCCCTAGTGTATCCTAGCCATTTTGCAAACTTCTCATTGCAAAATAATATAATTCCTTTCTCATTCAGAGAAAAAAGTCCTTCAGCTGCATGATCCAAAAATAGCGTCAACGTTTTGAGTTGAGCAATACTTTTAGACTCTTCACTTTTTTCCTGCGTCACATTGGAACAATGCCACAGAGCCTGATCCCCAAGGGGAATGGATTGAATATGCCAGACTTCCTCACCTTTCTCGCCTCTCAAGTAAAGAGTTACAGCATTTTTTTCACTTTGGTAGAAACTCTCTATAAGATTTTCAAGAGCTATTCTGCTTTCCGGAGAAGAGAGAATTTTCTTTAAAAGGGGAATACTTTCTGCCCACCAACACACCTCTCGGGCTTTTTTATTCCCATAACAAAAGTGGAGATCCGGAGTTAAAATGAGGAGAGGTGTCTGTATTACCTCATAAGCCTTTGATTCAATTCTCTGTTTTTGAGTTGTAAACTTAAGCTTCTGGATTTTAACGAGCAACAGAATGACTATCGTTGCTGCGCTGATCACCATCGTAAGGGTAAGAAAAAGAATGGTAAAATTATCTGAAAGAAGTATTACCATCCCACCCAGCAAAATAATAAGCGTTGTATTTATTATACAAAGCGCCCAAAGGCGCCCTAATCCCTTAAATGGAGCTGGAGTTATTAAAATCCTCTTTAAATAGGCGCGCAGCTTATCCTGTATCATGTTTTCCATTTATTTTTGATGTTTATTATTTTCTAAGAATTATAAAAATAAGTCAAACAAAAAACTGTATATGCTCCCTTGAGATGAGCTACACAATAGGTCTTAAATTAAATTTTAAAAGTAAGATAATCCATGGCTTTGCTTCATATTCTAATGATAGGGATTTACTTTTCCTAAAAAAAATCTAAAATCCCATCAAATTAACAGGAACAGGGAATACAAAGTGCTCTTTAAGAAACGTTTTATAGGAACACTTTTTACAGGCGTCGCTCTGATAGGATGTGAAACAACATCACCTCCACCCAATTTGGATGTGAAACCACCCTTATTCTCGCTCAACTCCAAAAAAGAACTTCATCCTGTTGTCGCTCAAATCTTTCTGCTCTTAAGACAAGAGAAGTTCTCAGACGCCTCGACCCTCATCAACCAAGCCCTTCAAGCGCAACCGAAAAACGTAACGTTACATTTGCTTAATGGACTCACCTATGAAAAATTGGCGGAGCGCGGCGATGCATCTGGTAATGAACTTGCCGCTGTTGGATATCAAAATGCAATGAATCTTGATCCCTCGAATGTCCTTGCCATCACCCAGTTAGGAAAATTAAAATATAGAGAGCAAATGTACGATCAAGCAGAAGAACATTTTGCAAATGCTCTCTTGTTAAAACCGAATGACGCAGAACTTTGGCAGGAGCTTGCTGCTGCATCTTACTACGCCTATGATATCAAAACCGCCCTTTCAGCTATTTCTAAGGCGGAAAAGCTCAAACCAAACGATCCTCTCATTCACCGTTCTGCCACAATGATCTATGCCTCCCTTGGTGATTTCAAGGCAGCTAAAAAACATTTCGAATTTTTCAAAAACAAAGCGGGTAACGATCCAGCTGTTGGGTATGTAGAAGCACGACTTAATAATTGGGCAGATCTTTATAATAGTGGAAGAATTAAGCTAGCCACAACGACGACGACAACAACAACTAGCCCTGAAACTTCTTCAGTCGTTAAGCCTGACTCAGGTTCCATGACCCCTATACCTACATCTCCTGCACCAAGTACAAAAGATGTAGGTGTTACTGCATCAACAGGGACCCCTTCGCCGACTCCAACAAATTCGGCTGTTGCTGGACCTTTACAGACAACTCCACCTCCCTCCACCACAAAGACCGATACGACAACTTCTTCAACCAATAATACCGGTGGGACTGGGGTTGGAGCTGGCCCTGGAGTGACTGTTGTTGGTGACAGCAGTGGCACTGGCGTTGCAAGTGGAGGTGGAGATGGAGAAGACAGCTCAGAGAACGGCATGGGTCAGGCGCCCACAGGAAGTGGCCCTTTCGCAACCACGGGCACTCCTTTTAATATAGCGACAAAAAATGTAGGCCAAGCGGCTCTAACGATGCCTTTCAGCATGACCGAGATGGCAGTAGGAGATCAAGGAGAAAAGTCGAAATCTTATGACCCACAAATCGTTATTGATTGTTATCTTCTCAGGATAACAGAACAAGCGATCTCTTCAAAAGGACAGAACATTCTTGAAAACTTAGCGGTAACTCTCACCCCCGGGGGTTACACAATGTTCAAAGGAAATTTGTGGGGCAACGGCACTTCCTCAACACCTCAAGATAGTGTTACTTTTACGGAGGGCAGCGGATTTAACGCAAATCAGCTTAACCAAGCCGGTCCGCTGGGTAGTGCACAAGGTGGAGCACAATCAGCATTTACGCCATCATCAACACAATTTAATTTTCAAAATGCCGGCTCTCTTTCGGGGCGTGTGTTTTCGGCGGGACTTACATGGGCTGGGCTTACCTATAGCCTTAACATTGCTAATGCTATTGACAATCGTACGGAAGTTGTAAGTCGCCCTTCTCTTATGACCTTTCTTAAAAAGTCATCGGTCTTTTTTTCTGGAGAAGAACTCGTTATAGGCTTAACAGGGCAGTACGGAGGGACTCTTGTTAAATACCCTGTTGGTGTTACACTTGATATCACTCCCGAAGCCATTGAAGGCGATCTCCTAACCTTAAACGTTGGAATTGAAGGAAGCCTCCTAAACTCAGCCAACCCAAGCCTGACAGCAACGACGGATGTCTCAAAGACACGGATTGATACATTCATAAAAATTCGTTTAGGACAAACATTGATGTTAGGCGGCCTCTACGAACGTCAGGATATCTCCTCGAAAAATGGTTTTCCAGGACTTCAAGATGTGCCGATCGTTCAATATTTTTTCTCTAACGAGTCGACAAGTAGCACGCGTAGATCGATTGTTTTTATGTTAACACCGCGATCACCAGATGCAGTTAAGGCTGCCGTCAATAGAGCCATGGCGCGTGAAGCTGTTGAACCTCATCTCAGTGAGCTCATTTCCCGCAGCCCTGATTGGTTTAATACCCACCCAAA
>DATKTE010000182.1:0-2704 GCA_035531295.1 Alphaproteobacteria bacterium | reverse complement strand
AAGAATTGCCCTATTTAGGTATCTACGCAACGATCAAGTCGACCGATCTTGATCTCTCTGACCTAGACAGGATCAGCAACCAGTATGCGGGTTTGGTACTGGCTGAACATTCATTGTCATTATTCGTGGCATCGAAAGCTTTGCAGTCGCTACGTGATCATACAGGACAGAGCTTGAACAATGAATCGGCTAAACAGGAGATTGAAAAATTTTGTGAGCGGTTAGTAATAAATAAACTTCAATCAGCCGGCGCCAATTTATCTGAAATTATATTGAACGATTCAAAGTTATTATCGACAGAAGATGCGCTACGGAAGTCCATTAATGCAATAGATGAAGTATATGGGCAGATGAATTCCTACCTGAGAAATATTGGGATAACTGACACATACACCCCATACTCTGGCCCACTAGTTGGCTATAGAGATTTTCTCTTTCCTATGTTGAGTGAACTCACTCAGCTTGAGTGTCTGCCAAAGAACAAGCCAGTCTACATGCTACTTGATGACGCTGATAATTTAAGTTTAATCCAGACTCAAGTATTGAATAATTGGGTGTCTTTCCGTACAGGCAATAAAGTTTCATTCAAGATTTCTACACAACGTGGATATAAAACATGGAGAACAACGACCAAGCAAAGAATTGAAGCTCCCCATGACTTCAAGGAAGTTGACATATCAACTATCTATACGGGGAAACATTCCAAGACGGCCTATCCTAGTTGGGTAGAAGATGTTGTAAGCAAAAGGCTAAGCCAGCACGGAATAAAAGTACCAGCAAAAGATTTTTTTCCTGAGGATCAAAAGCAAGAAGAAGAAATTCGAATGCTATTTAAAAAGCATATTGAAAATTGGGACAAAGAAGGGAAAGGTTATCGACCAGGTGATGATGCATATCGGTATGCGCGTCCTGACTACATCAGGGGTCTGGAGCCCAAGCAGATACGTACCTATTCGTATGCAGGATTCGACCAGCTCGTGCATATCTCATCAGGTATCGTTCGGTATTTCCTCGACAATGCGGCAGCGATGTTTGCTGAAGAAATGAAACTACGTATGGTTTCTGTACAAAAAAAATCTGAAGGCATACTAGATTGCATTTCCCCATCGATACAGGATGCTGTGGTAAGGGACAGTGCGGACAAACTTTTTTTTGGTGCGCTGGATATACTTGAGAAGGATGCTACAGCCGATGGGGAAGCATCAGCGCAACAATTTAGACAGCTTCGGAACCTAATTCAAGCGTTGGGTGGTATTTTCCAACTGATACTTTTATCAGACCGATCTGAACGTCGGGTATTTTCTATTGCCTTATCTGATACACCACCTGATGACGTTATGAAAATAATGCATCTTGGGGTGCGGCACGGATATCTCTATGAAGCGGCCATAGGTACGAAAGAGGGTCTCTGGCGTACAAGGCGATATGTTATGACTAGAAGGTTGGCCCCATTATTCAAGCTTGATCCGACTGGATTTTCAGGGTATTTGTTTGTTACAACTCAGTTGCTGCAGTCGGCTATACAAAACCCAACTAGGGCTGTGAAAGATTTTGAAAATGGTCGATTAGGTACAGTAGTTGAGGATGTCCAATTGCCTTTGGAGTTCGATTCATGATTAACAAAGTTCCGCTGCATGAGATTGATAATAAATTCCCAGAGGGGATAGCGCTATACATTGGCATGGCAAGTTTCGAAGACCGATGCATATCCACCCTTAAAGCGCTTAAACACACACCAAAACATTGTCTATTTTTTAAAAATATAGCAGCAGGTAATTTGGCCGAAAAGAACTTAAATCGCATGGTTGGTTTGGTTGCTGAACGAAATACAGTTATTGGCCTTGATTTAGACTCTCCAATCACTGCTGCTGATGCTTTCACTAAAGCTATGACAGAAAATATTACATTATCTTCAGAAGGGACTGTTTTTATCGATTCAACTACATTTACTCATGAGCAACTTCTGATTTTACTGAGGGTTCTTGATCAGTCCCGACCCAAAGGTAAGATTTACATGGGCTACATAGGTGCAGAAAGATACAGCACTAACACTGATATTGAAAATGTTTGGTTATCTAGAGGGGTTTCTCAGATAAGAACTGTGCTTGGCTATCCTGGTAGTTTTGCACCCTCGAAGAAATTACACCTAACAATTCTGGTAGGTTTTGAACATGAAAGGGCCGCCGCAGTAATTGAACAATTTGAGCCTGCTCGATTGACTCTAATGTGCGGTGATCCTGGCAAGTCCGTGTCTGCTGGACACTATGATACGAATAAGCGCTTTTTTGAAGAATTAAAAAATTTTGTTGAACGAACCCAGTTTACACAAACAGCAGTTGAGACATTGTATTTTTCATGTATTGATCCGTTTAGTACAAGAGACACTGTGTTGCAGATTGCTACTCAAAGCAGTGACTACAACATTGTTGTTTGTCCTATGAATACAAAGTTATCTACCATAGGTGTTGGTTTGGCCGCATTAAAAGATGAGCGCATTCAGATAGCTTATGCACGTGCAATTGAGTACAACGAAGCAGGATATTCCACACCTTCAGCAATGGCCACTATATTTGAATATCCCTAGTTGCTGTTGATAGTTAAGATGGAATAATTAAACTGCCATCGGTGCCGTTAGGGGCGCATGGTGCTGATAACCTTCCAGCGTGAAATCTGACGGCTCAATTTGTTCAAGCCAATTCGGCTC